>CAZSXI010000109.1:0-7067 GCA_964611045.1 uncultured Cocleimonas sp.
TGCTTGTGGCTGTTTCCTTGTCTTGAATGTTGTCTTTGTTGCTATTTGAAGTACTGTCTGGAGAGCTATCTTGAGGCATGTCTAATCTCGAATTAATGGGTTCGACAATATTAGCGAGGTTCTAATCTAAAAGCCAAGATAATTAATACTGTTCGATTTTGTACCCCAATGTTTTTAGCTGCTTCAGGAGAGCCTGATCAAGTCGGTTAGAATTTAGCTCAGAAAAATCTGTCGCTATTTTTCACGAAGTGAGTCGTAATAGTCACTCTATTGCGCCGATCTTCGGGGAAAATATCGGCAGATTTAGCAAGCTAAAAATAATTGGACTTGATCAGGCTCTCCTTAAGTCTGGTAAAACGATTGCATCGCTTAATTCTGGTGATCTGTTTGGTGAGATGAGTTTTATGAGCAAAGATCCAGCCTCTGCAGACGCTGTCGCCGCAGAGGTGGTTAAATATGCCTATTGGACACATGATGATTTAGATAAGTTGTGCCAGAGAAATTGCAATGTTTACAATAAATTCATCTCTATTATTGGCAATGATTTAGTGAGAAAGCTCAATGTAAAAAATGCGGAGCTACTTTCTAAACTTTCATAAATAAAACGAACTACTTTCTATTTCCATCACTTGTATTAGCTCTACGTGGCGTGCTATTGCCACCACCTTGATTCTTACTACCTTGAGGCTTTTTCTTGCGTCTTTGATTTTGATGATTTTCTTTTGAACGCTGTTTGTATGATGGGTTTTTCTTATTGTCGTTACGACTGCTTCTATTTTGTGAGCTTTTTCGTGGCTTATTTTGTTTGCTTGGTTTTGAATCTGAAGCTGGTACATCGTGGTTTGGCTCAAACCCATCGACAAGAACTCGGTCTAGTTTTTGTTTGATGAGGCGCTCAATATCACGCAGTTGTTTAAACTCATCGGCACTCACCAATGAAACAGCTTGCCCTTTACTGCCTGCACGACCCGTACGACCGATTCTATGCACATAATCCTCAGGAACATTAGGCAGGTCAAAATTTACAACTTGTGGAAGCAGATCAATATCAATACCACGCGCCGCAATATCGGTGGCAACCATGACTTGTACTTTGCCCTTTTTAAAGTCGGATAAAGCACGGGTACGGGCTGCTTGGCTTTTATTGCCGTGAATCGCGATAGCTGGAATACCACGGGTTTCGAGTTGTTTAGCAAGGCGATTTGCGCCGTGTTTGGTACGACTGAAAACGAGCACCTGAAACCAATTGTGTTCCAAGATTAAATGTGAGAGAAGCTCTGATTTTTTTGCTTTATCAACAGGGTGAATCCATTGTTTAACCGTTTCAACCGTGGTGTTGCGCGGGCTGACAGAAATCTCAACGGGGTCATTCACCATCGTTTTCGCAAGCTTTCGGATGTCTTGCGAGAAGGTTGCAGAGAACATTAGGTTTTGTCTGCGTTTTGGCAAGGTAGCTAATATTTTACGAATATCATGAATGAAACCCATGTCCAGCATACGGTCAGCTTCATCAAGCACCAGCATTTCAAGCTGATCAAAACGAATGGCTTTTTGGTTGTGTAAATCAAGTAAACGCCCCGGAGTTGCTACCAATATATCAACGCCTTTACGTAGGCGATTGATTTGAGGATTGATCTTCACACCACCAAAAACCACGGTTGACGAAATGGGCAAAAATTTTCCATAGGTCATTACGCTGGCTTCGATTTGTGCTGCTAGTTCACGCGTTGGCGTTAAAATCAAAACACGCGCTTGTCCAGGTTTTACTTTCGCGCCAGTAGAAAGAATCTCTAGAATGGGTAGCGTAAAACCAGCCGTTTTACCCGTGCCCGTTTGTGCAGCAGCCATTACATCTCTACCTTTTAATACGGCAGGAATTGCTTGCTCTTGGATGGGGGATGGTTTGTCATAGCCTTGTTTTGCAATGGCTTTTAGTATTGGGGCTGATAGCCCGAGTGAGTCAAAACTCATAGAAATAATCTGCATAAACGGTTAAATGGCGCGAGATTACAGGATATAGCGGTGTTGTGCTAATACAAAACGCAACGGTTTCACTCTAATAATCAAGTTGTCCGTTTAAAAACAAACGGCAAGCTTGCTAAAAAAGAGGGGGGGTGGACTAATTTCATATATTATACAGCGCTAAATATTGATTAGTTTTAGAAGAATAATATGAAAATATGGGTAGATGCCGACGCGTGTCCTGTTGTAATTAAAGAAATCCTTTTTAGAGTAGCGGAGCGTAAACAAATGCAAGTAACGCTGGTTGCAAATCATCAAATGCGCATACCATCTTCAAAATTTATCAGCTTTATGCAAGTGCCCGCAGGTTTTGATGTGGCGGATAATGAAATTGTAAAGCGTGTTGAAAAAGGTGATTTGGTGATAACAGGTGATATTCCGTTAGCTTCTGAAGTTATTGAAGAAGGTGCATTGGCGCTTAATCCACGTGGTGAAATGTATACGCCAGAAAATATAAAAGAGCGATTAAGAATGCGCGATTTCATGGAAACTATGCGTTCGAGCGGAATTGATACAGGTGGGCCGCCGCCCCTAAACCAGAAAGATCGACAGAACTTTGCCAATCATCTGGATAGGTTGTTGCAGGGGTAGGTGTTTAGGTTTAAATCTTTTCTAAATCAGTGATTACCGCTTCAAGGTGTTGTGTGGCTTCTTTAGCCACCTCTTGAACAACTGCGTTATCTTCTAAACCTAATACGGGCTCTGGTGCCATAAAGTGAAAAATGGTTTTACCTTCTTCTTCACGAGCAACTATCGTGCAAGGCAATAAAGCGCCAGCTTCTGGTGCTGCTTCAATAATCTTTTTTGCCATGCCAGGATTACAAGCACCTAAAATTCTGTAAGGCGCAATATCTTCGCCTAATTTGTTTTTGATGGTGGCTTGCACATTCACTTCACTAACGATACCGAGCTTGTGATTCATGAGTGTGCTTTTTAAGGTTTCGATAGCCTCATCAATAGGTTGTTTGAGGCTTGTTGTTAGTGTGTATGACATTGTTAATTTCCAGTTTGATAAAAGTGTGACGGACTATAGGGCGAAACTAGCGTTTTGTCTTTGATAATTATTAATGGGTACTGATAACTGTGTTTTTATGAGCTAAAAATAATTGGTCTGGGTTAGAGAATTTTCAAGGTAAAGAAATTTCTTTTTCTCGTAACATTTCGGATAAGCGAATCAGCGGTAAGCCAATCAGCGATGTGGGATCATCTCCACGCATACTTTTAAATAAGGTAACGCCAAGACCTTCTGATTTAAAACTACCCGCACAGAAATAGGGTTCTTCGGCGCGCAAGTAGGATTCAATTTCATTTGCAGTCAAGGTGCGAAAGCCCACATAGTAAGGGACTAAATCTAATTGGTAGCTGTCATCAGCGCTGTCATACAGACAAAGCCCCGTTAAAAAACTCACACATTGCCCAGAGCTTTCGGTGAGTTGCTTAATGGCGTTCTCATGATTGCCGGGCTTGCCACGAATCATATTATTTAAAATTGAACATTGATCGGATGCGATGATTAATGAATTAGGCTGCCGTATTGCCACAGCTTTGGCTTTTTCCAGCGATAAGCGCAATACATAATCTTCAGGTGACTCACTATCAAGTGGTGTTTCATCAATATCGGGCGAGTCAACGATGAAGTCTAAACGAAAGCGTTCTAATAGTTCTTTACGAAAAGGTGAGGTGGAGCCTAGGACGAGTGTTTTTTGCATGATTGCTTTAGCTTGATTGAAGGTTAAATAGAATTGGGTGTATTGTTAATAAAAAAAACCTGAAAAGCAATAATAAACCTTTACACAATGGGGGTTAGGTCAATATAATTCCGCTCTTAAAATTACGTCATGTAAATTGTAATGTCGAAGAAGAATAATATCCAGCGTTTGCCCGTTGAAATCGATCCATTTAGGTTGGTTGATCAAGGGCGAGTTTTTGATGGAAGAATTCCCCTTGGTGACTTTCCTCGATTAAAAGAACAGCTTTTTGAAGGTGCGGGTGATAATGATATTAACGATAATATCGTTACGGTACACATTGAGTTTACACGAACAGACACACGTTTGCCCATGGTGCGAGGCACGATAAGTTCTGAGTTGCAGATGACTTGCCAGCGTTGTTTAAAAGGTAAAACGGAGTTCTTTGAGGCAGCACTGGAAGTGGTTTTGGTGAGTAGCGATGCTCAGGCAGAAAAACTTCAAGAAGGCTTTGATACGTGGCTGGTTGAAGAGCAACAGATATTTTTACGAGATTTTATCGAAGATGAAATTTTGTTGGCATTGCCATTGGTGATTGCACACGAAGAATGTGATGCAGCACGCAAGTTGATAGAGGCATTGCCCGAAGATGAAAGTGATGAGTCGCAGGAAAAGAGTAATCCTTTTGCTGCCTTGAAAGATTTAAAATTATAGTAGAGCGTAAGCTCAAATGGAGTAACCCATGGCAGTACAAAAAAGTAAAGTAACACGCTCACGTCGCGGTCAGCGTCGTTCACACGATTCTTTAAAGAATCCTACCTTATCAATCGATCCAGTATCAGGTGAGACTCACCTGCGTCATCACATGACTCCAGACGGATTTTACCGTGGTCGCCAAATCATAGCTTCTCCTGTAGAGCTTGATGACGAAGACGACGACGAATAGTATCGATATAAGCTTTTAGCTTATTAATTAATACTATTAAGGAGAACCTGATCAAGTCCAATTATTTTTAGCTTGCTAAAACTGCCGATATTTCCCACGAAGATCGGCGCAATAGAGTGACTATTACGCCTCACTTCATGAAAAATAGCGACAGTTTTATCGAAGCTAAATTCTAATCGACTTAATCAGGCTCTCCTTAAGAAAACTAAAATCGCGGGCATGTCCCGCGATTTTTTCGTGTAAAATGAACACGATATATTATTTAAGAGGCTCTGATTAAGTCAATTGGACAGAGTCAGAGCCTCCTTTAGTAGGGTGTAGATGGATTCATTATTTCGCATAGCGGTAGATACCATGAGTGGTGATAATGGCTTACAAGCTGTTGTCCCTGCCGCGTTAATGTCGTTAAAAGAGCATGATGATATTGTGCTTATTTTAGTGGGTGATGAACCGCAGTTATTAGCCGAACTTAAAAGTTTGAATGAAGCGCCAAATGAGCGACTCCGCATTCAACATTCTACTCAAGTTGTTACCATGGATGAAAAGCCAGCACAGGCACTACGTGGTAAAAAAGATTCCTCAATGCGTGTTGCCATTAATCTTGTAAAAGCGGGCGAGGCAGATGCTATCGTCAGTGCCGGTAATACAGGTGCATTAATGGCAACAGGTCGCTTTGTGTTTAAAACACTATCGGGTATTGATCGCCCTGCAATTTGTACGGCAATTCCTGCTGCGACGGGTCATACCTATATGCTTGACCTTGGTGCGAATATCGATTCTTCAGCCGAGCATCTTTATCAATTTGCGGTTATGGGCTCAGAGCTTGTAAAAGCAATCGATGGTAAAGATAGTCCCAAGATCGGCTTATTAAATATCGGGCAAGAAGATTTAAAAGGCAACGAGCAAGTAAAAGCTGCGCATGAGTTACTCCAAAATGGTGACTTTAACTATATTGGTTTTGTTGAAGGCGATGATATTTTTCATGGTGATGTCGATGTCATTGTATGCGATGGCTTTGTAGGCAATGTTGCGCTAAAAACATCCGAGGGTCTTGCCAAAATGCTTTCGAATGAACTTAAAAGTGGCTATACCAAAAGTATCTTTACAAAGTTTGCAGCACTAATATCTTTACCTGTTTTAAATGCTTTTCGTAAACGCTTTGACCCGCGCCGATACAATGGTGCAAGTTTCTTAGGTTTGAAAGAAATCGTGATAAAAAGCCACGGTGGTGCAGATAGTTTGTCATTTTCCAATGCCATTGGGATTGCACGAAAAGCAGTAATGGAAAAAGTCCCTGAACATATAGAACAACATTTGCAAAAACATCTTGTTGACTAAGATTGCTGATTAAGCGCGTAGATAAGGATTAAAATGATATATTCACGAATTGCAGGAACAGGTAGCTACCTACCTGAAAAAATATTGACCAACCATGATCTTGAAAAAATGGTGGATACCTCGCATGAGTGGATTGTTGAACGCACCGGTATAGAAAAACGTCATATTGCCGCCGAAGGTCAAAGTACCTGCGACCTGGGTGAAATAGCGGCAAAACGCGCGATGGAAATGGCAGGTAAAACAGCTGAAGATATTGATCTTATTGTTTTTGCTACCACCACACCTGATTTAATATTCCCTAGCACAGCTTGTTTATTACAAAAAAAGTTGGGCATTGCTGGTGGCGCGGCTTTTGATATTCAAGCGGTTTGTACAGGCTTTGTTTATGCGCTGGGTGTTGCTGATAAATTCATAAAAAGTGGTTCACACAAATGTGCCCTGGTTATCGGTGCAGAAACGCTCTCAAATATTTTAGATTGGACTGATCGTGGTACCTGTATTTTATTTGCAGATGGCGCGGGTGCAGTCGTGCTCGAAGCGAGTGAAGAAGAGGGCATCATGTCCACGCATTTACACGCCGATGGTCAGTATGAAGAGCTTTTAAATACCGCGGGTGGCTTATCAAGAAATAAAGCATTGCTAGATTCTGGTGGTGCTTATGTACAAATGAAAGGCAACGAAGTTTTCCGTATGGCGGTAAATACGCTAGGTAGAATTGTTGATGAAACGCTGGAGCATAACAATCTTGAAAAGTCTGACGTGGATTGGTTAATCCCACATCAAGCCAATATTCGCATCATTAAAGCGACTGCTAAAAAGCTAAAAATGGATATGGATCACGTGGTTGTCACTGTGGATCAACATGGTAATACATCGGCTGCATCAGTGCCGTTAGCATTGGATACGGCGGTGCGTGATGGACGCATAAAACGTGGCGAAACTATTTTGTTAGAAGCTTTTGGTGGTGGATTTACTTGGGGTTCTGCTTTAATTAGGTATTGAATTATCAACCCTAAGAGTCAATGCCAGTAAGTTAAGCCCTCTCTCCCTAGCAGGGAGAGAGTTGGAGAGAG
>CAZSXI010000110.1:0-5667 GCA_964611045.1 uncultured Cocleimonas sp.
CCGCCGCTGATAGCGGGTTGCCTTTTTGTCCGTGCAGTGCTGAGTTTCTTGTGTTCTCGCGGGGCTTTGATCGGCATTTCGGCAGACAATACGTTAGTGGAGTTGTCGGGTTATTTCTCGCCTTCTTTTAGTGGGTCGTCTTACAGTTTCTAGGTAGGTTTCTGCTACATATCGCTGTCGAAAGTTAGCCTAGCCCCAAGTGTGCGAGTGTTTAGGGCTTTAGTTTTGAGTGTGTCGCCCTGCTCTGTCAATCTGTGTGAGCAAGCATTTTCTCTCAATTGGTGCGGCTTTAAAATTACGTGCTTTCTAACAGTGTCATAGTTTTTAATTGGTTACTTTCCAGTAGCAAACAGGCTCGTATCATTAATCCTTTTTCACAGCCGAAGTCTACTGACTTTAAAAAGGTATCTTTGGATGAAGTGGCCAGCGTAATATCTCAACTGAATGACCGACCCAGAAAGAAGTTGAAGTTCAAAACGCCTGCCAATAGAATGGGGGGATATACCGCCTTAATGGTGGCCTAATAAGTTATGCATTTCGCTGTTGAATCTGCCACCTATTTTAACGCTCTTTTTCTAACTCTTCTGCCAGAGCATCAACCACACTTTGCATACTCTTTGGCATAGGTGCTTCCCACGATACATCTTCGCCCGTTATTGGGTGAACCAAACTCAAACGTGTTGCATGCAGTGCTTGGCGGGTCATTTTTTGTAATCGTGTTCGTAATACCTCATCCATATTAGCAGGTACGCGCGGTCTACCACCGTAAACTCTATCACCCACAATCGGCAGGTGCTTCCACGAAAGATGTACACGTATTTGATGAGTACGACCCGTTTCTAAATTGACTCGCAATAAGGTGTGATGATACAAACGCTGTTCGATACGGTAGTGCGTGATAGCTGTTTTACCGCCACCCATTTCTTTCACTGCCATGCGTTTTCTGTCACGTGTGTGTCTGCCGATATTTGCTTCAATCGTTGCGCCGGCAATCACATCAACGGAAACAAGTGCTAAATACTCACGTGAAACATCACGGGCTTGTAGGAGATTAACTAACGCCGTATGCGCTTCTAAAGTTTTTGCTACCATCATCAAGCCAGTGGTATCTTTATCAAGACGATGCACAATGCCTGCTCGCGGCAGGTTTTTTTGTTGCTCATTGTGAGCCAGCAAACCATTCACCAGTGTACCTGTAAGATTTCCTGCACCAGGGTGAACCACTAGTCCCGCAGGTTTATTAATCACCATCATGTGATCATCTTCAAACACAATATTAAGATCAATCGCTTCTGGCAGATCGTGGGTTTTCTCTACCAATACAGGTTTTACGATAATCGCTTCACCACCATTGATTTTATCGCGTGTTTTAGCGGGTTTGTTATCAACGAGAATATCGCCTGATTTAATCCATTTTTGTAGCTGACTACGTGAAAACTGTGGGCATAGTTGAGCCACCACGACATCAAGGCGTTCGCCAAAAGTTTCTTCAGGTACGATGAAGTCTAGCTGTATTTCTGTATTTGTTTCTGTGTTCATCGTTCCGTTTATCTCTCTTTTAAACCGCTTTTCAGTAATCAGCTCCCGATTATAGGGCAATAGTCTCTTACTATGTTGTAATAGTTTTTTTGCTGTATAATTGACCATATTCTTTTATATGAGACCTTTCACGAGAGTATGGAGAGAGTAAAAATAGCGTAATTTTTCCTATTTCTCTGAAAAAAGGGGTGAATAGCAGAGCTATTGACCGCATTTTTAAGGAAAACAAGGGGGAATTTGAGCATTTTTAATTCGTCATATCTCTCGTGCAAAGGTCTCTTATATTAAGACAACAAACTATAATAAACACGGGCATCACTATGATCATAAAGAGAATAATCACTTTATTTTTTATCACGGCACTGACAGTAACATTATCATCCTGTTCACAGTTTAAAAAACAAGATGAACCTTCTGCTAACACCACAGGCTATTCAGCAAATAAGTTATTTCAAGATGCTAGAGCGGCGCTTAAAGCGGGTAATTACGAATCAGCGATCAAACAATACGAACAGCTTGAAGCTAAATATCCGCTGGGTAGATATGCCCAACAGTCACTATTAGAACAAGCATTCGCTTATTATAAATTTGATGAGCCAGATACAGCGCTCGACACGATTGACCGTTATATGCGCGTCTACCCACGTGCCCCTCGTATGGATTATGCGCTATACCTACGAGGTTTAATCAATTTTACACGTGGTGGCAGTATTGTTGATAAAATCTTCCCACGTAACTTTTCTGATTTAGACGGTGTCCGTCAAAAAGAGGCTTTTCATGATTTCTCTACTTTGCTAACTCGTCACCCAAACAGCCCTTACGCTACTGATGCAAAGCAACGTATGCATTACTTGAAAAACACCTTAGGTACAACAGAAGTGAATGTTGCCAAATATTATATGAAGCGTGGTGCATACCTTGCTGCGTTTAACCGAGCTGATTACACCATTAAACATCATCAAGGCACACCAGCGATCGTTGAAGCATTACAGGTTAAAGTTTGTGCTGCTAGAAAGCTGGGTAGAAATAGCTTAGCTGAAGATACTATGCGTATTATTCAACTCAACTTTCCTACTAAATCAAAGTTTTCTTGTTTGATCTAAATTACAAATAAACATTTAAAAAAAAGAGCTTTTTATAGCTCTTTTTTTTCGCCTAAAATTTATGCCTCAAACTTGACAGAATAAAAAATCTAAACTATAAGAATAATTCAAGTACATTTTATCTATAAACTGTAAACGTTGTTGATTAAATATTAAACCAAAGGAGAACAGGATGACATTATTTCGCCCACTATCTGTAGCGCTTGCTACGGCTTTAATCACCAGTAGCACATTTGCTGCAACAAAATGGGATATGCCCACACCTTACGGTGACGGTGTTCATCACACTAAAAATGTAAAGCTCTTTGCCGAAGATATTAAAAAAGCCACAGATGGAGAACTAAATATTGTTGTTCACTCTGGGGCTTCATTAATCAAACATCCTGAAATTCATCGTGCAGTTCGTACGGGACAAGTTCCTGCTGGTGAGATGTTTATGGGTCTTTTAGGTAACGACAACCCGTTATTTAAAGCAGACAACATTCCTTTTCTAGCTTCTGACTTTGATTCTGCTAAGAAACTATGGGGCGCTTCACGAGAAGTTATCGAAAAATCTTTAGCAAAAGAAGGCATCAAATTATTGTACGCAGTGCCTTGGCCGCCGCAGGGTTTTTACACTAAAAAGCCAATCAATTCTGTGGCTGATTTAAAAGGCTTAAAGATGCGCGCTTACAGCCCAACAACGTCTCGTTTATCGGTATTATTGGGTGCAACACCAACAACGGTACAAACACCTGAAATTCCACAAGCATTTTCTACAGGCATTATCAATGCAATGGTGACTTCACCCAGCACAGGTGTAAGCAGTCAATCATGGGATTATGTTTCTGATTACACAGACACACAGGCATGGATTCCTAAAAACATGGTGATTGTTAATGCTAAAGCATTCAAACGCTTAGATGCTAAAACTCAAAAGATTGTAGAACTAGCAGCACAAGTAGCTGAAGCACGCGGTTGGAATATGGCAATGGCAGAAACTGATGCAAAAACAGCAATGCTTGCTGAAAAAGGTATTAAAGTTGCCAAGCCATCTGACGAATTAAAGAAAGGCTTACAAGCCATCGGTAAAACAATGGGTGATGAGTGGGCGAAAGAGGCTGGCGATGCTGGCACGGCAATATTAAAAGCACTTCAGTAAACCAAAACACGTGAAAACAGGGGGGTATACTTTCAATAAGACTATTCCCCCCTAACTTTTATTAGTATCCACTAGTAAAAATCCTTTATTTTTTATAACTTGCACAGCTAATTGTGAGGATATTCTTATGCGAAGTTTTCTCGATAAACTTTATTTAGGCTCAGGTATGTTAGCGGGTTTATTTATAATTCTAATCACTCTAATGATTCTTGCCCAAATTGTAGGACGATGGTTTGGAATAGTCATTCCCTCCACCGAAGATTTCGCAGGTTTTTTCTTAGCCGCGACTACTTTTCTCGCGCTGGCATACACCTTTAGAATGGGCGGGCACATCCGCGTTACCATCCTAGTGCATTTACTCAAAGGCAAGTTACAACGCTTTGCTCTAGCACTTGCGCTACTCGTTTTTATTGTAATGATCGTATATGGCGTTTATTACACAGGCTTTTTTGCCTACGAATCGTGGTCATTCCACGAGCTATCACAAGGCTATATCGCCGTACCACTTTGGATTCCACAACTCGCTATGGTCGTTGGTCTAACCATTTTCTTAATCGCCTTAGTTGATGACCTTGTGCTGGTTTTATCAGGTGGTACACCTGGCTTTGTTGGCTTAGAGGAATAGGAGAAATATCATGGAAATCTCAAATCTCATTATCATACTCGGCGCAATATTATTACTGTCATTACTCAGTGGCATCTGGGTTGCAGCCTCTTTATTTTTAGTCGCATTTATTGCCCTAGTCTTAAACGACAACAGCAACATCGGATTAGTGCTTGGACCACCACATGGGGTGCATCTGCCACTTGGACACTCGCCGCCCTGCCTTTGTTTATCTGGATGGGGGAAATACTATTTAGAACCAAGCTCTCCGAAGACTTGTTTCACGGGCTTGCACCGTGGCTAAATAAAGTGCCTGGTCGATTACTGCATGTGAATATTCTAGGCTGTACCATTTTTGCCGCGGTTTCAGGCTCATCTGCCGCGACTGCTGCCACCATTGGTAAAATGACCATTCCTGAACTCACCAAACGTGGCTACCCCATGAAAATGATGATTGGCACGTTGGCTGGCTCTGGCACACTCGGCTTCCTCATTCCTCCTTCAATCATCCTCATCGTTTATGGCGTATCAGCCGAGGTTTCAATTTCACGTTTGTTTATTGCTGGGGTATTACCCGGTGCAATGTTGGTAATACTCTTCATGGGTTATACCGCTGTTTGGTCAATGCTCAATAAAGATCAAATTCCCAGCGAAGATGATGTCGAATTATCCAATATGACATTTGGACAAAAGCTGTATGCGACACGCCGATTATTCCCTGTAATGGGTTTGATTTTGTTCGTGCTAGGTTCAATCTATGCAGGCTGGGCTACCGCAACCGAAGCAGCTGCACTTGGCGTGTTTGGTGCATTGGTTTTATCCTTGATTACGGGAAACCTTTCATTAACGACGTTTAAAGAAAGTCTATTAGGCGCGACTAAAACATCCTGCATGATTACCTTCATCATCGCTGGTGCGGCCTTCTTGAGTCTTGCAATGGGCTTTACAGGCATACCAAGAATGCTTGCCGAAAGTATTTCTGCAATGGGGCTTTCACCCACTGAACTCATCATCATGCTAACTTTGTTCTTTATGGTTTTAGGTTTCTTCCTTGATGGTATTTCGATGGTTGTTTTAACGACTTCTATTGTTTTACCGATGGTTGAACAAAGCGGGATTAATCTCATATGGTTCGGTATTTATGTGGTATTAGTCGTTGAAATGTCACAAATCACACCGCCTGTTGGATTTAATTTATTTGTTATGCAAGGACTAACCAAAATCAATATTTTAAGAATCGCACTCTATGCGCTACCGTTCTTCTTCTTACTATTAACCGC
>CAZSXI010000110.1:5767-7045 GCA_964611045.1 uncultured Cocleimonas sp.
GGCACATTCACCGACATCGTTGCGCGTAAACCTAATGGTGAATTACAAACGCACAAACTACTTTCAGAAAACCCCGAGCAGTATAAAGATGCCGCTATCGAAGGCATTCGCTATTTATTGGGCGTAGAAAAAGATGCACCTTTACCTGCAGACAAAATATCTGCCGTTAAAATGGGAACAACCGTTGCCACTAACGCGCTATTAGAGCGCCAAGGTGAAGATACCCTGCTTTTGATTAACACAGGCTTTGCAGATGCCCTGCGTATAGGTTATCAAACACGTCCTAATCTTTTTGCATTGGATATTAAGCTCCCCGAAATGCTTTATAAAAAAGTCATTGAGGTAGATGAACGCCTAGATGCACGAGGCGAACTTTTAATACCGCTTGATGTTGATAAAGTAACTAAAGCACTTCAACAAGCATTTAAAGAAGGCTACCGCTCCGTTGCAATTATCTTAATGCACGGCTATCGCTACACCGCGCACGAAAAACAACTCGCAGAAATTGCAGAAGCAACCGGCTTCACCCAAATTTCAACCAGCCACGAGGTTAGCCCATTGATGAAACTGGTATCTCGTGGCGACACTACCGTAGTCGATGCGTACCTCAGCCCTATTTTGCGGCGATATATTAATCAAGTAGCAGACTCTCTGGAAGGTATGGATGGTAATCTAAAGTTCATGCAATCCAGCGGTGGCTTGACGGATAGCAAATTATTCCAAGGCAAGGATGCCATTTTATCGGGTCCAGCTGGAGGTATCGTCGGCATGGTTCGCACCTGTGAACTCGCGGGGTATGAAAAGTTAATTGGCTTTGATATGGGTGGAACATCCACAGATGTTAGCCATTACAACGGTACACTTGATAAAAGCTATGAAAGAACCTTTGAAACCGAAGTCGCAGGCGTAAGAATGCGCGCACCTATGATGCTAATCCATACCGTCGCTGCAGGCGGAGGCTCAATCTTAAATTTTGATGGGTCACGTTATCGTGTTGGCCCAGAGTCTGCGGGTGCAAATCCGGGTCCAACCGCGTATCGCAATGATGGCCCACTCACCATCACCGATTGCAATGTAATGCTAGGTAAGTTACAGGCTGATGAATTCCCCGCTGTTTTTGGCGCAAATGCAGACCAAGCTTTAGACAGTGAAACAGTCAAGCAACAATTTGAGAAACTCGCTAAGCAAATTGAAAATGATACGGGTAGCGTGGGCAAGCCCGAAGAAGTCGCAGCAGGCTTTTTACACATTGCGATTGAAAGTATGGCGAATGCAATA
>CAZSXI010000111.1:0-4839 GCA_964611045.1 uncultured Cocleimonas sp.
TGATATTGCTTGTCAGCACTTTTTCTATTTATGCTGATGCGGTAAAGAGTCATCAAGAAGAAAATGCTAATACCCAAATCAATCAAGCGCAATTTGATGAGACACAATTCCATCAAGCATTGCTTGCCGAATTCTATAATCAATCTAATAAGCCAAAATTAACCCTTAAACACTATCTACCGATTGCGTTGAAAAGTGATGATTCTGCTTTAGTGAAAAGAGTCACCGAAATAGCAACGGGTTCGGCTCAGCTTAAAAAGGGATTAGAAGCAGCAAAACATTGGGCTTATTTATCTCCAGATAGTTTAGAAGCCCAGCAATATTTGACCTTATTGTTATTAAGAGATGGTCAATTAAAAAAATCTGCTACGCAATTAAACCTTATTCGTAAAATTGTAGATAAAGAAGCAGAGCAGGATGAAAAACGTCCTTTAGTGAGCAAAGGTTTAAAATTTATAGGCGCGCTGCTGGTAATCGAATCACATCACGATAAAGCTTATCGCGTATTTAGCTATTATTTAAAGCAGTTAAAAGCAGAGCCACGTTATAACGATCAAAAGCAATTGATTTTGGCATCACTGGGTATGAAGGCAAAAGAATACGCTGTGGTTGTTTCTGCGCTTGATAGTATTGAAATGTCGGAGTCGGGATTTTTTGCGAGCGCCGCCGTTATGAAGACTAAAGCTTTGAGAAAACTAGGCCGAGTCGATGAGGCGGCTAAGCTATTACAAAAATTAGTCAATACGAAAAAAACTAGCGATAGCTTGCGCTTGGAATTAGCGCGTCTCTTAATCAGTGTGGGTAAAAAAGCAGAAGCAGAAGCAGAGCTGGAAAAGCTGGTTAAAAAACACCCTAATAATAATGACCTACTAAAAGCCTTAATCGCATTAAATATCACCCAAAAAGAATGGCGAAAAGCTAAAAATAATAATCTTAAGTTGAGTAAAAGTAAGGCTTATCAACATGAAGCAGATTACTTTTATGGTGAAATTTCAGAGGGGAAAGGTGATTTAAAGTCTGCATTGGCTTTTTACAAGAAAGTTAGAAAAGGAATTTTTTTAAGGAAATCATACAGTAAAAGAGTGAGGCTTCTAGCTCAAATTGAGGGTATGAAAGCATCGCAGCAATGGTTGCACGCAAAGCAAAAAAAGGCTTCGAGTATAAAAAATAAAAGCTATTGGTTGAAACTAGAAGCTGATTTATTGGCTGATACTAAGTTATCGTTTGGTAGGAGTTCTCGTCAAAAAAATCTCAGTGATGCAATAAAGCTCTATGATGAAGTCATTGCTTTATCGCCTAAAAAAATAAACTACCGTTATCACCGTGGATTATTATTTGAACGTACCAATCAGATTGCCCGTGCGGAAAGTGATTTTAAATTTGTGATTAAACAAGGAAAAACAAAAGCAAATGCATTAAATGCACTGGGTTTTTTATTGGTAAAACATACTGACCGCCTTGATGAAGCTAAAATTCTTATTGAAAAGGCCTTTAAGCTGAAACCCAACGATGCTTTGATAATGGATAGTTTAGGTTGGGTTTATTACCGCACGGGTGAGGTGAAAAAAGCAGAAAGCTATCTTCGTAAGGCGTTTAGAAGATTGAAAACCCCAGAAGTGGCTAGCCATCTAATTACGGTTCTATCAGAAACAAAAAAATACCAAGAGGCTAGGAAGATTTTTAATCTAATGATAAAGAAGTACCCGAATAATGCCTCGCTCGATGATGTGAGAAGTGATTTAGAGCATATTTGAGTGTTCTTTAAATATTGTAATAAATACAAAATAGCAAAAAACAGGGGGGGTGGGCTTATAAATTCTTTGTTATCATGCTGTTTTGTTATCTCTCAAGGTCAAAATAATGACTTCAAAAGTTTTATTAGCAATTAACTTTGTTATAGCTTTATCTGTTCTTAGTGGTTGTTCTCAGTTACCCGTTAAAACCTCTACCACAACAAAACCAGCTACTTCGGCAGCGTCTAAAGAAACTCTTTGGAAGCAACGCCAGCGACTATTAGTGAACGATGTAAATTGGAACTTAAAAAGCAAAGTGGCATTACGCTTTCGCGCAGAGAATGCGAGCTTCGGGCTAAATTGGGCACAAAAATCTGCTCAACATTATGTGATGCAGATTACTAACCCAATAACAGGCGGTATTGTCGCCAAGCTTTCACGTGATAGGTCAGGAGTTACTTTGTTAGCAGATGATGGAAAAGTCTATCGTGATAGTGATGAAGAGCGTTTGTTGCAACGCCAAGCTGGTATTGGTTTACCATTAAAAGGTATGCAATATTGGGTGCGTGGTTTGGCTTCTCCCCAATATAAAACACAAAAGTTAACACTAGATGCATATGGGCGCCCACAATCACTTCAACAAGCTGGTTGGAAAATTGATTATTCACGTTATCTCTCCAGTAAATCCAATGCAATGCCGAGTAAAGTTGTGATAACACGAGCGAAAGATAATGTGTATCTAAAAATGATCGCTAAGCAATGGCATGGTATTTAGGAGTTATTGAGTATTAAATCCTTAGTTTTACCTGCACCAGCCAAGCTTAATCTTTTTATTCATATTACGGGTAGACGAGAGGATGGCTATCATCTGCTACAAACCGTTTTTCAGTTTTTAGATTACTCAGATGAAATAGATTTAAGACTACGTGATGATGGGATCATCACGCGTGTAAAAGGTCTTGAACATATTCCACCAGAATCTGATTTATGTGTGCGTGCGGCAAAGCTACTGCAAACATATACAAAAACATCACTGGGTGTAGAGCTATCCATCAATAAGAAATTACCCATTGGCGGTGGAATAGGGGGTGGAAGCTCAGATGCTGCAACCGTGTTGCAAGGTTTGAATAAGCTATGGGGTTGTGACTTGTCAGATGCTGAACTTGCCGAACTAGGTTTGCAATTAGGTGCAGATATACCCGTGTTTATTAGAGGCTTTTCGGCATGGGCAGAAGGTGTTGGAGAACAATTAACCCCCGTTGAACTGGATGAAAACTGGTTTTTAGTCATTCACCCTAAAATATCTGTATCAACGGCTGAAATTTTTATCGATAAGTCATTGACACGGGATTGTGAAGCCCTCAAAATAGCGCGCTTTCTGAAAGGCAATACGTTCGAAAACTTTTCAAATGTTTTTGAGCCTGTAGTGAGAAATAAATACCCAGAAATTGCACAAGCAATTGATTGGTTATCAAGTTTTTCTTCTACAAATGCACGATTAACGGGTACGGGTAGCTGTCTATTCTCACCGTTTGAAAGTGAAGAAAAAGCAAAACTGGTCTTAGACCAACTGCCAAATAAATGGCAAGGTTTTGTCGCCAAAGGATTGAATAAATCGCCCTTAAAAAGTGCTTTATTGGATTCTTAGTTAGATTATTAATCAGAAAAATATTGTGTCTACCAGAAAGTAAAATATCAGTCTTTCCAAACTGCTCAGGTTGCTTCTAAAACCCGTCAGTTCAAGGCGAAAAATGAGAAGTTTACACGTGTAAATGAACATTTTTTAACGAAGGAATGACGGGTTTTAGAAGTGAACTGAGTAGTTGTGCACAGAACAAGTGGGACGTCGCCAAGTGGTAAGGCTCTGGGTTTTGATCTCAGCATGCGTAGGTTCGAACCCTACCGTCCCAGCCATATTTTATTGGCACTTATAAAGTGTAAATATCTATTTATAAGTGCCAATTCTTCATTCATATCATAGAGATAGTCCATGTCAGACGTAGACGGAATGATGATTTTCACTGGAAATTCTAATCCAGAGCTTGCCCGTGAAGTAGCAGAGTTACTGGGTGCATCCTTAGGTAAATGTACCGTCGCACAATTTAGCGATGGCGAAGCGCATGTTGAAATTTTAGAGAACGTGCGTGGTCGTGATGTGTTTGTCATCCAGCCAACCTGTTCACCCACCAATGATAATTTGATGGAACTGTTGATCATGGTTGATGCGATGTATCGCGCATCAGCAGGGCGTATTACCGCAGTTATCCCATATTATGGTTATGCACGCCAAGATCGTCGTGTACGTTCACGTCGTGTCCCTATCTCGGCAAAACTAGTAGCCGATATGTTATCAATCAGCCGTGTTGATCGTGTTTTGACGATTGATTTGCACTCTGATCAGATTCAAGGCTTCTTTGATCTCCCTGTTGATAATATCTACGCATCTGCTGTTTTATTACGTGATATTAAAGACAAAAATTATGACAACTTAGTTGTTGTTTCACCGGATGTTGGTGGCGTTGTTAGAGCGCGAGCGATGACTAAAAGCTTGCCTGGTGATGTAGGGCTTGCAATCATTGATAAACGTCGACCAGAACCCAATGTATCTGCGGTAATGCATATTATTGGTGATGTTAAAGATAAGACCTGTGTATTGATTGATGACTTGGTCGATACAGCAGGAACACTTTGCCATGCAGCAGAAGCATTAAAAGAGCACGGTGCAAAACGTGTTGTTGCTTATGCTACGCACCCTGTTTTTTCAGGTCCTGCGATTAAAAATATCGAAAACTCAGATTTGGATGAGGTTGTAGTAACTAATTCCATTCCATTGAGTGAAAATGCTGAAAAGTGTGCTAGAATCCGCCAGCTTTCTGTGGCAGACATCTTGGCTGACACAATATCACGCATCCATTTAGAAGAGTCGGTGAGTGATTTATTTGCGGATGTTATTCACGATTAAAATGAATTTTAAGAATTATTGTTAAGGGTCCTACGGATCTCTAACTTTATAACGGCAAAACTTGGTCGCGAGTTTTGCTTTTTTAGTTTTTGGGAAAACGATTTCCCAATACAATTTTGGAGACAATTATGTCAAAACAATACA
>CAZSXI010000111.1:4939-7021 GCA_964611045.1 uncultured Cocleimonas sp.
CGCGTAAGAGACGATGTTGAAATGACCGTTGTACTTCCACTTCATTACTTAAATGAAGAGACATCACATGGTGTTAAAATGGAAGGTGGTCAGATTATGCACAATGCGATGGACATCGAAATCACTTGTTTACCGGGTGTTTTGCCACAGTTTATCGAAGTTGATATGGCAGATATTAAGCTGGGTGAATCAGTTCACTTATCTAGCATCAAATTTCCTGAAGGTGTTGTGTCTACACAGCTATCTTACGGTGAAGATCACGATCAACCAATCGCATCTATTATAACGCCTAAAGCAGAAGTAGTTGAAGAAACTGCACCAGAAGCTCCTGTTACTGAAAGTGATACAGGTGGTGACGATGCTGAAGGTGGTGACGCAGCAGAGGGTGAAGCTGAGTAAAGCTTCATTTTGAGAGACAATACAATGTCTATCACATTAATTATCGGCTTGGGAAACCCTGGCGATAAATACGCCAAAACCCGACACAATGTCGGGTTTTGGTTTATTGATGAACTAGCAAATCGTTATGGCGCTACTTTTAAAACTGAAACCAAGTTTTCGGGTGAAGTTGCTAAAGCCAATATAGAAGGTCAGAGTGTCTGGTTGTTAAAACCATCAACCTTCATGAATCGTAGTGGTTTGTCAGCACATCAAATTTTATCATTCTATAAAATTCCTGTTGATCAAGTTCTTGTCGCTTATGACGAACTAGATTTGCCAACTGGCGCAGTTCGCTTAAAAGTCAGCGGTGGTCACGGAGGGCATAATGGTTTGCGCGATTTGCATGCTCAAATCACTAAAGAATACACACGCTTGCGTTTTGGTATTGGACACCCGGGTGATAGTAGAAAGGTGGCAGACTATGTTTTGTCTCGTCCTAATCAAGATGATGAAATAGCTATTCAAAATGCCATTGATAAATCACTGACAGAAATAGATAAAATTATCAGTGGTGATACGCAAAAAGCAATGAACACGTTGCACACCGATTAAGAAGTACAGTATGAGACCTATTGTATATACAAAGGTTTTCAGATAATACAGGAACAAAATCATGGGTTTTAAATGCGGCATTGTAGGCCTTCCAAATGTAGGAAAATCCACACTTTTTAATGCACTGACCAAAGCAGGTATAGCGGCAGAAAACTACCCATTTTGTACCATCGAGCCAAATGTAGGTATTGTGGCTGTTCCTGATCCTCGCATGGATGCTTTGGCAAAGATTGTAAGCCCAGAACGATGTTTACCTACTACGATGGAATTTGTTGATATTGCAGGTTTGGTTGCAGGTGCAGCTTCGGGCGAAGGTTTGGGTAATAAGTTTTTATCACATATCCGTGAAACAGATGCAATTGCGCAGGTAGTACGCTGTTTTGATGACGATGATGTTGTTCATGTTGATGGTAAAATTGATCCGCTTTCAGATATTGACACCATTAATACAGAGCTTGCATTAGCAGACTTAGATTCAATCGAAAAAGCAATTATCCGTGCTGCAAAAGCATCACGTTCAGGTGATAAAGAAGCTATTAAACAATTAGCGCTGTACGAAAGAATTCAAGAAAAGCTAGCAGATGGCCAGTCAGCACGCTC
Organism: uncultured Cocleimonas sp.; assembly: GCA_964611045.1. GTDB lineage: Bacteria > Pseudomonadota > Gammaproteobacteria > Thiotrichales > Thiotrichaceae > Cocleimonas. The sequence continues at coordinate 6,533 of CAZSXI010000111.1, forward strand.
AGCAGGTGTTGACAAAGAAGATATGCCGTTGCTACATGAACTTCAGCTAATCACGATTAAACCCATCTTATTCGTAGCGAATGTTGCAGAAGATGGTTTTGAGAATAATCCTTACCTTGATAAAGTTACAGAATATGCAAAAAAGGAAGGTGCCGAAGTGGTCGCAGTCAGTGCAGAAATGGAAGCAGAAATGTCTGCACTGGATGATGAAGAGCGTAATGAGTTTTTAGCAGAAATGGGCTTAACAGAGCCCGGCTTAAATCGCGTAATTAACGCAGGTTATCAATTATTGAATCTGCAAACTTTCTTCACCGCAGGTGTAAAAGAAGTACGCGCATGGACAGTAAAAGAAGGCGCAACCGCACCTAATGGTGCAGGAAAGATACATACTGACTTTGAAAAAGGCTTTATCCGTGCAGAAATTGTTGCTTATGATGATTATATTGAATGCGAAGGTGAGCAGGGCGCGAAAGATGCAGGTAAATGGCG
>CAZSXI010000112.1:0-7021 GCA_964611045.1 uncultured Cocleimonas sp.
ATTCGGTTGATAAATTCCTCTCCTTTAATGACTTTAAAGTATTAGAAGGCTACGGCAAAGTCAGCCACCAACAAGCCAAACAAAAAGCCCATGATGAATACGACAAGTTTAATAAAACCCAAGTGATCAATTCGGACTTTGATAAGTTGACGAAAAAATTGGAAGGGAAATGATTGCTTTAGTAGCGCCCTAGGCGCAATAAAGTATGCATAGTATCGCGAAGCGAGACGGAGTAGTGGTTGAAGCAAGGACAGAACTTAATAAATATGATGAGTATCAATAAAATTCACACAAAACAGCCAAAAAGTGGGGGGGTGTGCTTTGGATAATAGTAATGTGCCTGTTTTGCGGTTCGCTGAGTTTGATGGAGATTGGGAATCACAAACGATTCAATCACTAATTGATAATGATGTGATCATCGGACACCTTGATGGTAATCATGGTGAGCTTTACCCGAGAAGTGAAGAGTTCTCTTCAGAAGGTGTACCTTATGTATCAGCAAATGATTTAGATGGAAGAAGTGTAAGTTTAGAAAAATCTAAAAGACTTTCTAAGGCGAGGGCTGATAAGTTTAAAAAAGGAATCGCGAAATCTGGCGATGTTCTTTTTGCACATAATGCGACCGTAGGGCCTACAGCATTACTAGATACCGATTTAGAGTATATAATACTGAGTACCACAGTGACATACTTTAGATGTGACTTGAACTTATTAAATAATAGTTTTTTGCTTATATCATTCCAATCGAAATATTTTGTAAAACAATATTCGAGAGTAATGTCACAATCAACAAGAAACCAAGTTCCAATTACAACACAGAGAAAATTTTATTTAAGTCTCCCATCCCTCCCAGAACAAAAAAAAATAGCCAACTTCCTCTCCGCAGTGGATAGCAAAATAGAACAGCTAGGCAAGAAAAAAGCCTTATTGGAACAATACAAAAAAGGGGTAATGCAACAGATATTCAATGGAAAGTTGAAAATGGATAATGGAAAATTATCAACTGTCAATTCTCAACTTTCAATTAGATTCAAAGATGCTTCGACAGGGCTCAGCACAAGTTATCCTGATTGGGAGGTTAAGCGGTTGGGGGATGTGGTTACTTTCAAGAGAGGAAAAGGAATTTCTAAAAGCGATATTGTTGAAAATGGTAAAACACCATGTATTCGATATGGTGAACTGTATACAGAATATGCAGAAAAAATTTCTTCTCCTATTTCTAGCACTAATGTTAGCGAAGATGATTTAATTCTGAGTAAGGGTAATGAAGTTTTAATTCCATCATCAGGTGAAACGGCAATAGATATTGCAACAGCTAGTTGCATACTTCAAAAAGATGTAGCACTTGGTGGGGATATAAACATTCTCTCTACTAAAGAAGATGGTGTTTTCTTAGCTTTTTTACTAAAGAATCATTATAAAATTAGTATTGCCAAACTAGGACAAGGTAATTCAGTTGTTCACCTCTATGCCAAAGACTTATCTCTTCTCAAGTTATCATTGCCTTCGTTACCAGAACAACAAAAAATAGCCAGCTTCCTAAGCGCTCTCGACAAAAAAATAGAAGCCACCCAAGCCCAAATAAGCCAAACGGAGACGTTTAAAAAGGGTTTGTTGCAGAAGATGTTCGTTTAGTTAATTGAAAAGTGAAAGTTGATAATTGAAAGTGAAAAAAACCAATAACATCGTAATGAATAAATCGTATGCTTTTGCATTACGAATCATTAAGCTTTACAAATACTTGGTTTCTGATAAAAAAGAGTATGTGCTTTCAAAACAGGTTTTGCGTAGTGGTACGAGCATTGGTGCGTTGGTTAAAGAAGCAGAACACGCGCAATCTAAAAAAGATTTTATCAATAAAATGAATATTGCTTTAAAAGAAGCTAATGAAACGGAATATTGGTTAATGCTATTAAAAGATAGTGATTATATTGATGAAAGCAGTTTTAATTCAATTCACCCCGATAGCGTAGAACTCATTAAATTATTGGTAAGTATTGTTAAAACCTCCAAGCAGACAATTGATAATTGATAATGAGCTCTGTTTATCAATATCAACTATCCATTTTCAACTATAAATAAATATGCCGCAATCAGAACAACAACTTGAAGACAACCTAATCAAACGCCTTAACCGCTTAGGCTATGACTCTGTAAACATTAGCAGTGCGGTTGAGCTACGCGCTAATCTAAAAGCCCAGCTTACTATTCATAATGCCGATGCGTTAAAAGGCACTGCGCTCAGTGATGCTGAGTTTGCCAAGGTGCTTAACCATTTAGATAAGGGCAATGTGTTTGCACGGGCGAAAACCCTGCGGGATCGGTTTCAGTTTGTGCGTGATGATGGCTCGTCGTGTTATCTGCGTTTTTTAAATACGGAGCATTGGTGTCAAAACCAGTATCAAGTCACGAATCAGGTCACGATAGTTGGGGATGACGCGAGAAGACGCGAAAACCGTTATGACGTGACCTTGTTAATTAACGGTTTGCCCTTGGTACAGATTGAGCTTAAACGCCGTGGGGTGGAGATTAAGGAGGCGTTTAATCAGGTTAATCGTTATCAGCGTGATACTTTTTGGGCGGAGAATGGCTTATTCCAGTATGTGCAGTTGTTTGTGATTTCTAACGGGGTGAATAGCAAATATTTTGCGAATAACCGCGATCAAGAGTTTAAGCAGACGTTTTATTGGGCGAAGGAAGATAATGAGTTAGTCACGCAGTTGGATGATTTTGCGGATGTGTTTTTAGAGAAGTGTCATTTATCTAAAATGATTTGTAAATACATCGTGATGCACGAATCCAATAAGATTTTAATGGTGCTTCGCCCTTATCAATTTTATGCGGTTGAACGCATTGTTGAGCGTGTGAAAGAAACCCGCAAAAATGGTTATATCTGGCATACCACGGGGTCGGGTAAGACGCTCACCAGTTATAAGGCGGCACAAATCCTCACGGCATTACCTAGTGTGCATAAGGTGGTGTTTGTGGTGGACAGGGCGGATTTAGATTATCAAACCCAGCAGGAATTTAACTATTTTAGTGAAGGCTCGGTTGACCCAACAGAGAATACCAAGAACCTTGTTAAACAAATGGCGGGGGAGAACCCGTTAATTGTTACTACCATTCAAAAGCTAAATACGGCAATTTCTAAAGAGCGCCACGAAGCGGCAATGGAAGGCTTAAAAGATAAGCGCGTGGTGTTTATTTTTGATGAGTGTCATCGCTCGCAATTTGGTGAAACACATAAACGAATCGTCAGCTTTTTTGATAAAGCGCAGATGTTTGGTTTTACGGGTACGCCAATTTTTGAAGATAACTCAGTCAGCCATGACGGTAAAAAGCGCACCACCAAAGACTTATTTGGTAAATGCCTGCATAAATACCTGATTACCCATGCGATTGCGGATGATAATGTTTTAAAGTTTTCTATCGAATACTGGGGCAAGCTCAAGCGAAAAGATGGCTCGCTGATTGATGAAGATGTGCCAGCGATTAATATTAAAGAATTCTTTGAAAGTGATCAGCGTATTGAAGGCATTGTTGATTGGGTGATTGCACACCATGATCGTAAAACGCACGATAAAAAGTTCTCCGCCATGATGTGCGTTAGCAGTGTGGATGCGCTGACAAAATACTACGATTTATTCCAGAAAAAGAAGGAAGCGGGCGAGCATAACTTGCGCGTGATGACGATTTTTACCTATAACCCGAATGAAGCGGATGTTGAAGCCACGGGTGAAATGGCGGATGAGCTATCGCAAAAAGATGATGGCAGTCCAAAAGCTAAACAAAGCCGCGAAAAGCTAGAAGCCTATGTGGAAGATTACAATGCCATGTACCAAAGCCAGCAAACGGTAAAAGACAGTAAAGGCTTTTATACCTATTATCGCGACATTGCCAAACGTATGAAAGAGCGCGACAAGAAAGGCTTTAATGATAAAGACCGCGCCGATATTTTGCTGGTGGTGAATATGTTTTTAACGGGCTTTGATGCGAAAAAACTCAATACCTTGTATGTGGATAAAAACCTGCAATACCACGGGCTGATTCAGGCCTTTTCACGCACTAACCGAATTTTGGGCGAGTTAAAATCACAGGGCAATATTGTTTGTTTTCGAAATCTTAAAAAGAAAACAGATCAGGCTATTACGCTATTTTCGGATATTGATGCAAAAGAAACCATTGATGATGTGTTAATGGAGCCGTATGAAAACCATGTTTATGATTTTAATGACGCGGTAAAGGTGTTGCGTGAGATTGCTGAAACGCCTAATGATGTGAATGCACTGATTAGTGAAGATGAGCAGTTTTTATTTGTAAAAGCCTTTCGCGCTTTGATGCGCCTGTTAAATAAATTGCAGTCGTTTACTGAATTTTCATGGCGTGATTTAGACATGAGTCATCAAGAGTTTGAAGATTACAAAAGTAAATATCTGGATGTTAAGGACAAAGCCGATAAGGAAGACGAAGGCGCGTCGATTTTAAATGAAGTCGATTTTGAGCTGGAGCTAATCCATAAAGATGAAATCAATGTCGCTTATATTTTGCAGTTATTGGCTAACTTACAACGGATGCGTGATGAGGCGGGAGATGATACCGAGCAATCAGAAGAGGCGTTTGAAAAAGCCAAGAAAGGCATTCTTGATTTATTAGGCAAAGAAACCCAGCTAAGAAGCAAGCGCGAGTTGATCGAACAATTTATCAATGACTATATGCCTACATTGGATGAGGGTGTATCCGTAGAAGAGGGCTTTAACGAATACTGGAATGCCAAAAAAGAAGCGGCAATTGAAGATTTTTGCACCGAGCAAAAAATGGATAAAGCCGCAGTGATGGCGATTATTGATGAGTTTAACTTTAGCGGTAAAGAGCCACTGCGCGATACGGTATTTGCCGCGTTAAAAGAAAAACCTAAGTTGATGGAGCGCAAAACTATTTTTGAGAAGTTTGTGAGTAAGTTAAAAGCGTTTATTCATACCTTTGAGGATGATATTGGCGGGCTATAAACATGAGCAAAAAAATAATCCGCAATAGCACCGCCGAATTCCTAATCTTCACCTCACAAGCAGGTGAACAGGGCATTGAAGCGCGTTATGAAGCTGAAACCGTCTGGTTATCTCAAAAGCTTATGGCTGAATTGTTTGATGTAAAGGTCAATACTATTAACTATCACCTTAAAGAAATTTTTGAGAGTGAAGAAATTCAAGCGGATGCAACTATTCGAAAATTTCGAATAGTTCAAAAAGAAGGTGCGCGAGAGGTTGCCCGAGAAATTGAATTTTATAATCTGGATGCCATTATTTCAGTGGGCTATCGCGTTAATTCAATACGAGCGACCCAGTTCAGACAATGGGCAACACAGGTTTTAAAAGAGTTTGCCATTAAGGGTTATGTACTGGATAAACAGCGTATGGAAAATGGTGTTTTCTTAGGTGAAGACTATTTTGAACGCTTACTTTCTGAAATTAGAGAGATTCGCCTTAGCGAGCGACGCTTCTATCAAAAGATTACCGATATATACGCAAGCAGTGTTGATTACAATACAGATGCAGTCACTACAAAAGCTTTTTTTGCCAAAGTGCAAAAGTACTCAGCGAGCAAACCTCACTCTCTTATCGTGTGGTACTCAATATCGTAAACGGCTTAACTAATTTAGACCAACTGATTAAAAACCCACCTAACTACTTACAACAAGCCAGCAACCTGCTCAAACGTATAGAACTGGACGAAATGTACCGCGCCACACAATACCGCCTAACAGGTGAAACACTAGAAACCGAACTAGCCAAACAGATAGAAACAGCACTTGCCACAGAGCCAACACCAAACAAAGGCATTTACGATTATTCAATCTGTGATTCTGATTCAAACCCAGAACATAATTTTGCCTACAATGCCGATGTTGACCCGCAAGTATTGTGCTTTTTAAAGCTACCAAACAGCTATAAAATCAACACCCCTATTGGTAAATACAACCCTGATTTTGGCATTATCGTACAAAAGAAAGGTTTAAAAGATAACAGCACGGATGACTACTGGTTTGTTATAGAAACCAAAAGCACCAACGACTTAGAAGACGGCACATTGCGCGAAGAAGAATACGCCCGTATAAAATACGCTATCAAACACTTTGAAGCATTAGGCATTAATACCTTAAATTATATTGCACCTGTTAAAGACTATGAAGACGGCTTTAAACAGCGCGCTCAAAGAGTAGAGATAAGATGAAATGAGAAAATTCGGAAATCCCGAATTAATTCAAAGACTAATTATCAATGAAGCTCAAGATAGAAAAAAACTGATATATTAGAGATTAAAGAAATAACGAGAGAAATCAAAATGCTATTTAATGAAATACACCAACAAAAAGATGCAATAGAAGCACTTGCTCAACAGTATGGCGCATTAAGTATTTTATTATTTGGATCAGTTGCCCGTGGTGAAGAAAGGGAAGACAGCGATATTGATTTTTTGGTTAAATTCCCTCAAGGCTACGACTTATTTAAGCAACGAATTCCACTGACAGAAAAATTGCAACAGCTACTAAAACGCAAAGTTGATCTAATTCCTGAGCATGAATTAAACAAACACCTGCGTGACACAATACTAGCAGAGGCAATTGAACTATGAAAAAAGACTGGCTAGTCTATGCACGGCATATTCTGGATGCCATCGCACAAATTAACCGCATACAGCAAAGGGGTGATATTTTACAAGACAGCATTCTCTATGATGCCGTTATTAGAAACCTACAAACTTTATCAGAATCCACCCAATCCATCCCCCAAGAACAACAGCAACAATACCCCAATATACCTTGGAGCGAAATTAGTGGCTTCCGTAATATTCTAGTACACAACTATCTAGGCAATATTGACCCACTCACTATAAAAGCCGTCATAGAACAATACCTGCCCGAACTAGAAAACTGTATCAAGGCGTTACTTCAAGAGCATATAACATGAGCGAAAAACTAAACGACCACCTACCCACCACGCCCGATGTTAAAGCCGAGCGATTA
>CAZSXI010000113.1:0-6958 GCA_964611045.1 uncultured Cocleimonas sp.
TCTCTATTATTAAAGTTAATAAAGTTTCTCTAAAATTAACACTAACAAATAAGGAGCAAATAATGGAATTATTACCAATAGCACTCGTTGTATTAGCCGTCATTATCGTAATGATGGGTGTAAAACGCATCCCCCAAGGTATGGAATATACCGTTGAACGTTTTGGACGTTATACCCGCACTCTAAAGCCTGGCATACAATTTCTTATTCCGATGATTGATGTCATTGGCGCGAAAGTAAACATGATGGAGCAGGTTACGGACGTTCCTCAGCAAGAGGTTATCACGCGAGACAACGCAATGGTTAGCGCTGATGGTGTAGTGTTCTTTCAAGTCATGGATGCAGCAAAATCTGCCTACCGCGTAAATGATATGTACCGCGCTATTTTAAATATCACTATGACTAATATTCGTAGTGTAATGGGCTCTATGGATTTGGATGAACTTCTATCAAAACGAGATGAGATTAACTCTCGTTTATTAGCCGTTGTTGATGATGCTGCCACAACATGGGGTGTAAAAATCACCCGTATTGAGATCAAAGATATTAATCCACCACTCGATTTGGTCGAGGCAATGGGACGCCAGATGAAGGCCGAGCGTGAAAAACGCGCACTAATACTCGAAGCTGAAGGTAAACGACAAGCGCGTATCTTAAATGCAGAAGGTATCAAACAAGCTCAAATACTCGCAGCAGAAGGTGAAAAAGAAGCATCATTTCGCGATGCAGAAGCGCGTGAGAGATTAGCTGAAGCAGAGGCAATAGCAACAACGGTAGTATCAGAAGCGATTGCTAAAGGTGATGTGCAAGCAATCAACTACTTTATTGCTCAAAAATATACTGAAGCGCTAAAAGACATTGGCTCTGCCAACAATTCAAAGATCATCATGCTGCCATTAGAAGCGTCTAGTTTAATGGGCTCTATTGCAGGTATCGCCGAAATATCAAAAGAGGCTTTTGGTAAAAAAGGAGATAGTTAATGCTCGGTGGCATCTTTGATAATCTAGTTTTCTGGCATTGGTGGGTATTTGCCATTATTTTACTCATTCTTGAAATATTCTCACCGGGTGCTTTCTTTATGTGGATAAGCGCCGCTGCTGGTGTGACTGGGGCAATTCTACTCGTCGCTCCAGAATTTTCGTGGCAAGTCCAGTTCGTGATATTCGCTGTCGTCAGTATTATCGCTATCATTGCAGGCAAAGCATGGTTTAGTCGTAACCCGATAGCCACAGAAATGCCCTTACTCAATACACGCGAAGATGAACTGATCGGTAAAGTCTTTGAAGTAGAGCAAGCCATCGTAAACGGCAGTGGGCGCATTAAAATAGGCGAATCCACGTGGAAAGCCAATGGCTCAGATTGTGAGATTGGCGCTTCAGTTCGCGTAACAGGCGTTAATGGTGCTGAGTTGACTGTTGAACCTGTTTAAAACAGTTTTTTAGAGTCCACCCCCCCCTGTTTTTTGACGTTTTGTACTTGCAAATAATATTACAAAACGTCAAAAAACAGGGGGGTGGACTAACATTTATAGCTTATTTCCTATAAAAACTGTTCCATAACATCATTTAAAAAAGCCCAGCCCTTCTCTGTTGTTGAATATTCCCCTTCAACCACTTCCATCAGGCCATCTTTGATCGTTTGATCTAGCTTCTCTTCAATTTTACTAAACGGCAACCGTGTTTTTGCCTCAAAATCTGCCTGCGTGAAGCTTTGCTTTAAACGCACAATATTTAACATATATTCAAAACATAAATCTTGTTCAGCGAGCACCTTTTCACTCGAACGCGGGGCATTTTCTAATGCTTGTTGCATATACTTCTCAGGATGGCGATATTTTGTATGACGAGTAACCACTCCATCTGGCATGCTCAATTTTCCATGTGCGCCTGCTCCTATCCCTAAGTAATCACCAAATTGCCAGTAGTTGATGTTGTGCTGACAACGTTTATTTTCGCGTGCATATGCTGATACTTCGTATTGTTTATAGCCTGCACTCTCTAATAAATTTTGACCCTGTTGCTGCATATCCCAGAGTAAATCATCTTTAGGCAAAATAGGGGGTGCGTGATGGAATAAAGTATTCTCTTCTATAGTGAGTTGATACCAAGAGATGTGGCTAGGTTGGCAATCAATAGCTTGTTGCAGATCACTTAATGCTTCTTCAATTGTTTGTTGGGGTAGCCCAAACATAAGGTCGATATTAAAATTATCAAAGCCTGCTTTTTTTGCTATCTCTGCGGATTTTTGTGCCTCGTCTGCCCCGTGTATTCTACCTAGCGCTTTGAGGTGCACATCATTAAAACTCTGCACACCAATTGAAAGGCGGTTAATACCTGCTTGTCGATAAGCACTAAAACGTTCTTGCTCAAAGGTGCCAGGGTTGGCCTCCATGGTGATTTCCATTCTTGGGCGAAGTGGCAAGCGCTCACGAAGCCCACACAATAGTTTATCAATAGACTCTGCTGAAAATAGACTGGGCGTACCACCACCAATAAAAATGGATTCTAGTGGTCGCCCCCAAATATTGGGCAACTCAAATTCTAAATCTGTTAATAGCGCTTGAATATAGCGTTCTTCAGGGACTTCTTGTCGTGCTTCATGCGAGTTAAAATCACAATAAGGACATTTTTTCACACACCAAGGTATGTGCACATAAAGACTTAGTGGAATAGGTGTCATTCGTGAGGTTGTTCAAGCTCAGGAACGGAAACGAGGTCTGAAACAAAGTTACTCAGCTTCACAAAATCTTCAACAGACAATGTTTCAGAGCGGTGACTTGAATCAATACCAAGACTTTCAATTTGTTCAGCGCTTATTATTTTCTTTAAGTTATTACGTAATGTTTTACGGCGCATTGAGAATGCTTGGGCAACTAATTTTGATAGTTGAGTATCATCTTTTGCTTGGTAAGGTCGTTCGCGCCAAGGTGTTAAACGCAAAATAGCAGAGTCAACCTTAGGGGGGGGGTCAAAAGATTCAGGGCCTACAAAAAACAAGTATTCCGTTTCACAATAATATTGCACCATCACTGATAAACGCCCGAATGCTTTACAACCAGGTCTTGCAGTAATACGTTCAACCACCTCATTTTGTAGCATGAAGTGCATGTCTGTTATAGAAGACTTTTCTTCATTTGTATTACTAAGCGGCTCGAGTAAATGAAAAATTAAAGGGGTTGAAATATTGTAGGGTAGATTTCCAACAACTCTTAAAGGTTCGCTACTATTTTCGGTGAGCTTACGAAAGTCATACCCAAGAGCATCAACACTGTGGATCAATAACTTTGGATTGTTCCTTTCTTCTAACCGCTTGATTACATCGCGATCTATCTCGACGACATGAAGCTGATCAATCTTTTCTAAAAGTGGAAAAGTAAGCGCGCCTAAACCTGGGCCAATCTCAACCATTAAATCAGAGGGGTTAGGGTTTATCTCATAGATCAGTTTTTGAATCACATGATGATCATGCAAAAAATGTTGCCCAAAGCGTTTTTTTGTTTTGTATTTTTGCATAGGTGGATATTCAGCGTGATTTAAAAGATATCTCAGAAACTAAAAAGCCCCCAATAATGGGGGCTTAGTATACAAGCTAACTACTTGTAAATTACTAATTACTGATTTTTAATTCTACACGACGGTTAGTTGCACGTCCTTCTGCTGTTTTATTACTCGCAACAGGACTCTTCTCACCATAACCTTTTGCTTTAAGTCGGCTTGCATCCACACCATCCTTTATTAACTGAATCATCACCGTATTAGCGCGTCGTTGAGAAAGGCTTTTGTTGATATATTCTAGACCTTGATTGTCAGTGTAGCCTAAAACCTCAACATTAAGGTTAAGATTTTTATTCAACGTTACCGCTGCAGCTGTGACTATAGGAATAGATCCTGTTGTTAAACGTGCTGAGCCCGTATCAAAAGTTACACCCTTTAGCGTAATGTTTTCTGTCGGCTCACAACCAAATTGATTTACTGTTGCGCCAGCCACTGTTGCAGAGCAAAGGTCGCTTGAGTCTGCCACACCATCACTATCTGAATCAGCAATATTAGGACAACCAAGGCCATTTACTTCCGTATCTGCTGGTGAGTTAGGGCAATTATCTGAACTATCCAATACACCATCGTTGTCAGTGTCAGCTGTTGCTTTTGTTAATTTAGATGTCAGTTCAACCTTCTTTGAGCTTAGATCTTTATAAGCACTTTTCAGTGCGTCCAATTCACCAGCTGTCAGCATAAGTGATGTGATCTTTCTCGCTTGACCAGATGATGTCGTTTCTAAGGTTGCTATCTTGCCTAATAGAGACTTTCTTTTATTGTCAGTGTTTGTAAGTCTCATGCCTAAATCAGAAACTTCAGCACGACAAGACTCTGAAAACTTCTTGAGTGAATTCAATTCTGCAAGCTGAGTTTTTAAAGCAATATTTTGATTTACTTTTTCTTTGTAAGCACTTTGTATCGCTGTTAACTCAGTAGCAGATTGACCTAATACCGTTAACTTTCTTGCCTGGGTACTTGCGTCTTTTGTTGCAAGAGAGAATTGAGCCTGAAGGCTTTTATGAGCCCCATCTAAATCTGCTAACATTTTTTTGAGTTTAGCATTTTCTTCATTACGTGCTTTATAGGCGCTTTTAGCAGCAACAAGTTCCGCTCCTGATTGACCTAAAGCCGTTATTTTTCTTGCTTGAGCGCCAGCATCAGACTCTGCTTTACCTAGTTTAGCGTGTAAGCTTTTATAAGCATCATCTAACTGACCTAGCTTTATTTTTAATGCCGCACTTTCAGCGCTACGCTCTTTATAAGCACTCTTTAAAGCAGTCAACTCTGTTGATGATTGGCTTAGCACTGTTATCTTTCGAGCTTGAGAGCCTGCATCTGTTTTAGCTGTAAAAAACTGGGACTGTAATGTTTTATAAGCACTTTCCATTTCAGCTAGCATCTTATTTAGCTCGACATTCTCATCGTTTCGTTCTTTATAGGCACTTTTTAATGCTGTTAATTCAGGGGCTGTTTGGCTTAGAACAGTAAGTTTTCTTGCCTGACTCCCCGCATTAGTAGAGGCCGTGTTAAGCTGAGATTGTAGGCTCTTGTTGCTGTTAGCAAATTCTGCTAATTGCATTTTTAATTCAACATTCTCATTGTTACGCGTTTTATAGGCGCTTTGTAAAGCAACTAGCTCAACTGCCGACTGATTTAACACGGTTATCTTTCTAGCTTGATCACTAGCACCAGATTCAGCGGTTGATAGCTTTGCTTGTAAGCTTTTATTTGTATTATCTAAACCCGCTAATTGTATTTTAAACGCAGCATTTTCATCACTACGCTCCTTATAAGCGCCCTTCAATGCAGTGAGTTCACTCGTCGAAAGATTTAATGCATTAACCTTTCTTGCTTGATTGCCCGCATTGGATTCTGCCGTTACTAATTTTGCCTGTAAGCTTTTATTTGTATTACGACTATTGGTTAGCTGCATTTCTAACATCGAAAGTTCAGAACCAAGTTTCGAGCTATCTTGTTCCGTCTTCTTAGAAAGATTATCAATCATCACTCTAGCATCGATCATTTGGTTATTAGAGTCGTTTAATGCTTGTGTAATTTCTGCAATTTTAGCTCTTGATGCCGCTGCACCTTGATCATATTTGGCTTGTAATGCTTGCAGTGCAGAATCATCACAGACAGTTTGATTCACATCAGCAACAACGGGCATTGGCATAGGCGCTGGAATACTATTACCAAAGAAAGGACTTGGCGGCGGCAAGATAATGGGCTGCTCATTCATTGGCATCGGCATAGAGAATTGCTGCATCATTGGCTGAGGAATAGATGCTTGGTTCATTCCCATCTGACCCATTGGCATATTATTTTGTCCATATGGCACAGGTATAACAGGTACTGGAACACAGTCACCCCAAACAATAGGGGTTTGTCCAAAATTCCAAATAGGAGGCTGACCCGTAAAGTTAGGGACTGGTTCTGCATATGACTGTTGAACAGTGACCAACAGGGCACTACTGACTAATAAAGATTTAAAAATGGTTCGCATGGTGTATATCTCCAAAATATAATGCATTAGCCTCTACCGCCTATAGCAAAGTCACGGCGTGCAGCAGCAATTGTAATTGTAAAACCTGCAATGACATCAATAAATGACATCACTGTTAATAATAAAAAAGTTGAATTACTTTTTTCACCTATTGTCCATGGAAAAATCATCCAAGAAACAAGAAAAGCAACAAACACTATCGTAGATAAGGTGTGATCTATGATAGAAATACTTGATGTGCGAGTCGCTTTAAATATTTCTATATAAAGTGTGATTAATCCTAGCAACACAACAAGGTCGCCCCAAGTCGGCCGCCAAAAAGCACCCGAGGGTAATCTCATATGAAAAAGCACATCGTTTAACTTATCTGGGAAGTGACCAAGTTGGTGCAACCCCCAAAATGCAGCTAACAAAATAGCAAACAATGGAAAGAATTTAAAAACCGCCATAACTAATACACCTTATTCTTCAAATGAATAGCACACATTCTAAGAGTGTTAGCCGTTTCAATCAACACCTCTGCTTTCCAGTTTTTTCAAGTATAGCGAAAACCTAATATTGATACATGAAATGGGTTAAAAATTAAGCGACTTAAAGCAAACTAAAAAAACGGAGGTAGCATTTTCCCGAAGAACGGTACTAATCGTATCTCTACCCTGATAAGAGGGAATTCTCATAAATACTAATCAGTTTGATAATAGACACATGCTTAATGCGAATAAACGCAAGCGATAGTTGAACATTGATCTGAATACTCAAAGCAGACAATGAACACTCAAACCTATTAACTGAATGTAAAGAGAGAATAAAATGAAAACGAATCAAGCAAAGAGTTACAAATGGGCTTACTTACCGTTTGTATTCAGTTCAGCAATAGTTTTAGCGACAACTGCAACAGCAGCCCCTGGCGCTAGCCAAC
>CAZSXI010000114.1:0-6926 GCA_964611045.1 uncultured Cocleimonas sp.
CCTGCTAGGGAGAGGGGGCTTAACCGCATGACGAAATTTTAATGCGTTTGCCCTGCACACCCCCCCTGTTTTTTAGCAAGCTTGCCGTTTGTTTTTTAAACGGACAACTTGATTATTAGAGTGAAACCGTTGCTGTTTTGTATGACATAAAAAAGCCCGAACTTCTTACGATATTCGGGCTTTTTTAATGCTAACTTCTAGCGAGTGATTAATCATCACCACCCATGCTCATCATAAATTGTAGGATATACCAGAACAACAAGCCTACGCTAGAGAACAACGATAGCGAAGCCGCTACGTGCTGTTCTGTATGATATTCATGGATAATATTTGACGTACTGTAAAGCACTGAAGCACCTGCAAATAAGATCATTGCACCAGAAAACCAAAGCCCTAACGAGAAGCCAAATGCGATACTAGCAACGATCATACCCATTGCAACAAAACCGCCAAGCATCAACGCACGTCCCATAAATGAGAAGTTAATCTTCGTCGAAAATGCGGTAAACGTTAGACCTGCAACCAATGCAGTTGTCACAATAGCCGCATTCTGCAATAGTGTTCCACTTGGATCACGTGCCAGTGCCATGTAAATCAATGGCATAAAGATAATCGCTTGCGCAACTATGAATAAACCTAAGCCCATGTATTGTTTTTCGCGTGAGATACCTGAATGCGCCCACTTATTTGCCACGGTAGAAACCAGCATAAATGCACCAAGTACGATTAACCAGCTCCAACTACTACCCGATAAAACCCGCATAAACGAATCAGCAACACCAGATCTTAGTAGCATCGTTTCAAGCACAGCAAATACCGCAATAGCACCCGCTAAATGTACATAGGTACGTTTAATAAAACTCGCACGTTCGTCCTCTGCTGCATTTGCAACAATTTGTCCCGTGCCTACATCTAAATGACTCATTTAATACTCCAGTTATAAAATTCAGTTTATACCCTATTAGTCTAGCATAAGGCGGAAAAGTTCGGTAATTATCCGATAAAAAGAGAAGAATTAACCGATAGCCTGCAGTGCTGTTTCGTATTCTTCACTCACTTCCATCCAATCTGATTCAACCGAGTGCAAGGCTTTATCAGATTCGCTTTTTATCAATAAGGTTTTCTTTAGCTTTTCTTTATTTTGCTCTTGATAAATATCGGGATCAGCTAGTAGCTTTTCAAGCTCATCACTCTTTTTTGTTAAGTCATCCAGTTGTTTTTCTAATTTTTTAAGTTTACTGCTCAGTGGCTGTAACTGCTTTCTCCGTTCTGC
Source organism: uncultured Cocleimonas sp. (assembly GCA_964611045.1). Taxonomy (GTDB): domain Bacteria; phylum Pseudomonadota; class Gammaproteobacteria; order Thiotrichales; family Thiotrichaceae; genus Cocleimonas. Next base: position 1,274 of record CAZSXI010000114.1, read on the forward strand.
ATCAAGTTGTCTCTGTTCTTTTTTTGATAGTTCTTTATTCGCTGACGAATTTCCAAAACAATCTAATGAACCCTCTATATCTAATTGTTTTAATGATTCTTTTATATCCTTTACAAACCCGGCATAATCATCCAAATCACCATCAAACGCTTCAGCTTTGCCATCGTGCACTATCACTAATTCATCTGTTACGGTTTTTAAAAGATGGCGATCATGCGATACGATAACCATCGCACCCTCAAAACCTTGCAAAGCCACGCTTAGCGCATGACGCATTTGTAAATCTAAATGATTGGTTGGCTCATCCAGCAACAGTAGATTCGGTTTCTGGTAAACAAGTAGCGCCAATACTAAACGTGCCTTTTCTCCACCAGAAAATGGTTTTACAGGCTCATCAACTCGTTCACCCTGAAAACCAAAGCTGCCTAAGTAATTTCTCAAATCTTGCTCACGGGCTTTATTGTTGCTGTTGATTGAATCATCCAACGCGCGCAATTGCTCCAATGCTGACAATTCAAGGTCAAGTTGTTCTAACTGATGCTGTGCGAAATAGCCTATTTTTAAATCTTGTGCTTGCCATGATTCACCAGAACTTGCTTTCAACTCACCTGCTAGGAACTTGATTAGTGTTGATTTTCCAGCGCCATTAGGACCAATCAATCCGATTCTCTGTGCAGGCATTAGTTGTAACTTCACCTTACTCACAATCGTTACGTGATCAGACCCTTCTCCATAACCTATAGAGGCATCCACAACATTCAATAAACGCTCGGGTAACTTTTCTGGCTCAAAGAAACGAAAAGTAAACGGTGAATCAACCGCCGCCGCAGAAATCTCTTCCATACGCTCCAAAGCTTTCAATCGACTTTGTGCTTGCTTCGCTTTAGTAGCTTGGGCACGAAAACGATCCACATACTTTTGCATATGCGCGCGCTCACGTTGTTGTTTTTCAAAAGCACTTTGTTGTTGCGCTAACCGCTCCGCACGTATTTTTTCAAATGATGAGTAGTTGCCTGTATATAAAGTCAATTTTGCGTGTTCAATATGTGCGATATGTTTAACCACCGCATCAATAAATTCTCGATCATGCGAGATTAAAACCAGCGTACCTGCATATTTAATCAACCAATCTTGTAGCCATATCACAGCATCTAAATCTAAATGATTGGTTGGCTCATCCAACAACAATAAATCCGAACGACACATCAACGCTTGCGCCAAATTCAAACGCATTCGCCAACCGCCCGAAAAGCTATCCACGGGATTATTAATTTGATCTTGTGAAAAACCTAAGCCATGCAATAACGTCGCCGCACGACTTTCAGTGGTATAACCATCAATCGCATCAAGTTGGGCATGAAGTTCACCTAAATGCTCGCCCTCGGCAGTTTCTAACTCTTTATGAAGCTTAACAAACTCTTTATCGCCTTCTAACACATATGCCAGCGCAGTGGCTTTTGTCGAAGGGGTTTCCTGAGCAACGTGCGCCAGTACCCAATTAGGTGGAATACTAAGCTCACCCTCATCCTGCCCCAGCTCTCCGCGCAACATCGCAAACAAACTGGATTTACCCGTGCCGTTTGCACCCGTCAAACCCACCTTATAACCAGGGTGCAGACTAATGGAAACATCAGATAAGAGCTTTTGAGACCCACGACGAAGCGTGATATCGGATAGAACGATCATTTAGATGATTTCAGACATGAAAAAGGGGTGTATAAAAGCACACCCCCCCCTTTTTTTCCACTTTTGTATTATTTTTGAAAATTAACTACGTTGATTACTTGCAATTTTCTGCCTACATTCCTGAATATCTTTTCTTTTTTTAGCTAAGTACTCAAGTGAATTCCATTTGTCTGTGTTTCTTTTAGGTAGTCCGCCTAATCTGCGTAATTCAGAAGCATATTCAATTGCCTTAATACCTAGTAATGCATAGTTAAATTGGCGTTCTTCAAACGCCTCATCATAATCAGGAGGACTTGCCTGATGTTCAACTACAGCATCAATATTATTTTTAGCATCAAAGATATCATTGGGGAAGTCTAATAATCTATACATTAAATCCAAGGGCAGTGATTTCCAATCAACTTCTATCAACTGTGGTTCAAATTCTGGCAATGTAGTTACTGTGTGACGAATTCCATCATTATCCCAACGCCCATCATCTGAAACAATATCTATACAACCTTCAACGAATCTTTCCAATAGAAAAGAAACACGAACTGATAGATATTCAACTTCTTTTTTCTTTTTTACTTTTTGAAACCACCAGTCTTTAAAAGTACTCAATAAGAATCCAAATAGAACGCCGATCAAACCATAAAATACGTTTTCCATATTTCCCCTTTAACAAAAGTATAATTTAACTCAAGCAGTATTATTACTCTATATACTCAAAATCGCCTTGCGATAAAACTGTAATTCTTCAATAGATTCCAAAACATCGTCCAGCGCCAAATGCGCGCCTTTTTTTACATGCTGTTCAAGTACTTCAGGCTTCCAACGCGCAGCAAGTTCTTTTAGCGTGCTTACATCTAAATTTCGATAGTGAAAGAAGTCTTCTAACTCCATCATTTCACGTGCCATAAAACGTCTGTCCTGACAAATACTATTGCCACACATCGGTGATGCGCCTTTTGGTACGTATTTTTCTAAAAATGCAATCGTTTCTGCTTCCGCTTCTGCCATGGTGACTTTGCTTTCTTTAATGCGCTTGATTAATCCTGAACCGCCATGATGCGTTTGATTCCATTCATCCATTGCATCTAACACGCTATCTGGATGGTGGATGGCAATTACTGGACCTTCTGCTAATTTGTTCAACTCTTTATCGGTTACGACGGTCGCAATTTCGATGATCGTATCGGTAAAGGGGTCTAGCCCTGTCATTTCCAGATCAATCCAAATGAGATTATTTTTGTTTTGATTCATGGGTTATAATTCCGCGTTGATATTTAAAAAATTGGACACATTCTAACTTATATGCATATTTTTACTTGGTTATTTATTATTGCGGTTGTCATTACAACAGGCGTTCAACTCTGGTTATCCTTAAGGCAAGCCAAACACGTGGCGGATCACCGTTCAGCTGTTCCTGCTGAGTTTGCCGATAAAATCACACTAGAAGAGCATCAAAAAGCAGCTGATTACACCAAGGTAAAAGGTAGTTTTGGGCGTTTACAGCTAGTAATTGGCACAGTTGTTCTACTCCTTTGGACATTAGGTGGTGGACTAAATTGGCTAGATCAACTCTGGCGCACTGCGGAATGGGGATCTTTAGCGACGGGCGTAGCCGTTTTAATCAGTTTTTCACTAATCTCTAGCTTAGTTGATATTCCTAGTTCTTTATACAGTACTTTTAATATTGAAGAACGCTTTGGCTTTAATAAATCTACGCTTAAAACATTCTTTATAGATATGATTAAAGGTGCAGTGCTCGCAATGGTGATTGGCATACCTTTGATTTTATTGGTTTTATGGCTCATGGAATCTACAGGTGATTTTTGGTGGCTTTATGCTTGGATTGCTTTAACCGCATTTTCTATCATAATGATGTGGGCTTACCCTAAATTTATTGCGCCAATCTTTAATAAATTCAAACCCTTAGAAGAAGGCGAGGTATTAGATCGCCTAACCAGCCTACTAAAACGCACAGGCTTTAATTCAGACGGTGTATTTGTCATGGATGGCTCAAAACGTTCTAGCCACGGCAATGCTTACTTCACAGGCTTTGGTAAAACTAAGCGCATTGTATTCTTCGATACTTTATTAAAACACCTCTCACCAACTCAGGTTGAAGCCGTTTTAGCGCATGAATTAGGGCATTTCAAACGTAAACACGTACTAAAAGGCATGATTGCTTCTATGACAATGACATTGATTGGGTTCGCTATCTTGGCGTGGTTGATGAAACAAGAGTGGTTTTACAGCGCTTTTGGCATTGAGCAATCTTCAACTTATATGGCTTTAATCTTATTTATGCTGGTTTCTCCTGCCTTTACATTCTTTATAGGCCCACTTATGGCACGCTGGTCACGCAAACATGAGTTTGAAGCGGATGAATTTGCAGCAAAAGAATCAGATGCTAATGAACTTATTAGTGCATTGGTCAGTCTATATAAAAAGAACGCAGGAACATTAACGCCAGACCCATTATATTCGGCGTTCTATGATTCACATCCACCCGCTTCGATACGCATTGCGCATTTGAAGTCAGTTGGATAAAATATGTACTAGGAGATGATAAAATGAAAATTTTAAAGAAACTGCTTATAGGTTTAGCGGGACTGCTAATCACTGTAACAACGTCAACAACAGCGATGGCTAATGGAAATGAAGCAAACGGAAAGAAGCTATTTGTAGGCTCTAAGTGTAACAAGTGTCACGACACTGAGGTATATACACGCAAAGACCGTAAAGTGACAGACTTAGCTAAGCTTGAAGCTCAGGTAAGACGTTGCGATTCAAACTTGAATACTAACTGGTTTGACGATGAAATCATCGATGTAACGGCACATCTAAACAAAGCCTACTATAAATTTAAGTAGTACGTTTATCTGATGATTAATTCTTGAATAACAAAATCAGCACCGGTCGGGTCATTATCCGTTTCGGTGCTGAACTTTTAGTAGAAGATAATTCTTCCGAAAATAAAGAAAACCCTTCCTCCTCCGTTCGTTGCACTGCCAAACGCAAGTTTGACACGATTGTTTGTGGCGACACCATCACATGGCATCACAATTTACACGGTAATGCCTCGGTTGATGATTTACTCCCTCGTAAAAATGCACTAACGCGCCCGGGTTATCGTGGTCGTCCGCGCACTATTGCCGCTAATATCGACCAATTAGTGATCGTGAACTCATGGTTACCCGAAACCTCGTGGGATTTAGTAGATCGCTATCTCATCACAGCAGAGCAATTGGATGCTAAAGCTATTATCGTGATGAATAAAAGCGACTTAGCAGACGAACACGCGACCGATGAAGATTGGCAAGCGATGGAAACTTATCGAAGCATCGGCTACGACGTATTCGAAATGAATGCACTCACAGGCGAAGGCGTACAACAGCTACAAGATTTAATGGATGACAAAACCAGTATTTTTAGTGGTCGCTCTGGCGTGGGCAAATCATCCATCGCCAATATTATCCTGCCTGATTTAGATATTGCTGTTGGTGTGATCTCAAACGCAGGCGAAGGTAAACACACCACCACTACCGCAACCTTGCATAAGCTACCCAGCGGTGGCTATTTGATAGATTCTCCTGGTGTGCGTGATTACGCGCTGGGTGATATTAGCCTTGAAGACCTGAGTAGTGGCTATATCGAGTTTGCACCCTACAAAAATGGTTGTCGTTTTAATAATTGTACACATGACCACGAGCCAAAATGTGCGGTTAGGACAGCTGTTGAGAAAAATGAAATTTCAAATGAGCGTTACCAGCGCTATTTACACGCATTAAGAAATTTAGACTAGAATAACTAAAATCAACAACATCATTTCAAGTACGAGCATGTTAAGCACTCTCTCCCTAACAGGGAAAGAGAGGGTAGAGGTTCAAAGATAACTCTATAATCTAACTTTCTACCCCCCCCTTCCCATAGCTGACTAATTACATCCGTATGATTCAGTTTTACGTGGCTTTAATCG
>CAZSXI010000115.1:0-6917 GCA_964611045.1 uncultured Cocleimonas sp.
TTGTTACAGCTTGTTATTCAAAAATAATAACTTGCATATTGAAATTCAGATTGATCCTTGTAGCCTAATTGGTAAAACCATGTTGTCGGGCATTAAAGACGTTATTTTAGAATCTGCCATTACCACCATTCAAGACTGTGAAGATTCGGTCGCTGCCGTCGATGCAATTGATAAAACGCTGGTTTACAAAAACTGGCTCGGGTTAATGAAAGGCAATCTAGAAGAGTGTTTTGAAAAAAAGGGTAAAACACTGAAGCGCCAATTAAACCCTGACCGTATATATATCGATATTAAGGGCAAGGCTTTTACACTATCGGGTCGTAGCTTGCTATTAGTGCGTAATGTTGGGCATTTAATGACGATTGATGCCATTAAATTTGAGGGAGAAGATATTCCCGAAGGTATTCTTGACGGTATTATTACAGCGCTTATTTTTATGCATGATTTAAGAGGTAACAGCCCCTACAAAAATTCTGCTGCAGGTAGTATGTATATTGTAAAACCCAAAATGCACGGACCTGATGAAGTAAAGTTTACTTCCGATCTATTTAATAAGATTGAAGATGCTTTAGGGTTACCGCAACACACCATGAAAGTGGGAATAATGGACGAAGAACGTCGCACCACCGTCAATCTAAAGGAGTGCATCCGCCAAGCCAAAGAGCGTCTCATTTTTATCAATACTGGTTTTCTTGATCGTACGGGTGATGAGATTCACACCAGCATGGAAGCAGGTGTATTTATGCCTAAAGCTGATATAAAAAACCAGCCTTGGATTTCTGCTTATGAAGATTGGAATGTGGATATTGGCATCCAATGTGGTCTACCCGGCAAGGCACAAATTGGCAAAGGTATGTGGGCAATGCCCGATTTAATGGCAGATATGCTGAAGTCAAAAATTCAGCACCCGTTATCCGGAGCAAACTGTGCTTGGGTGCCTTCGCCTACTGCTGCAACTTTGCACGTTATGCATTATCACCAAGTGAATGTAGCGCAGGTGCAAAACGAATTGGCACGTCGAGTTCCTGCCCGATTAGATGATATTTTAACCATTCCTTTATTAACAACAACATTGACAGATGAACTAACAGAGACACAAATAGTGGATGAGTTACGCGACAATGCGCAAAGCATTTTAGGCTATGTCGTACGTTGGATAGATCAAGGTGTAGGTTGCTCAAAAGTACCTGATACGCATCACGTAGAACTCATGGAAGATCGAGCTACATTACGAATATCCAGCCAAATTATTGCCAATTGGTTGCATCACGATATTTGCTCAAGCGAGCAAATCATCGATGCATTCAAACACATGGCATTAGTTGTTGATGAACAAAATGCACGCGACCCTTTCTATGTATCAATGGCTCCAAGTTATGATGGTATCGCTTTTCAAGCAGCGCTTGATCTTGCACTAAAAGGTCGCGAACAACCTAATGGTTATACCGAACCACTATTACACGCTTATCGTATCAAACAAAAGCAGACAAATTAATAATGAATTCTAGCACTCAGGCACTCAGCCCTTTTTTCGATCTTAAAATCGATAATAATAAACAGAAATACCTCGAAGTTTACTCACGAGGAATTGAAATATTACGTCTAACAGCACTTAATAAAGGCACTGCGTTCACCGAAAAAGAACGCATTGAGTTAGGCTTCGAAGGTCTTTTACCGCCTGTTGTCGTTACTTTAGAAGATCAAGTCACTAGACTATTTACAGGTTTCACGAGTCAAACTTCAGATATTGCTAAATACCAATTTTTACGCGCCGTGCAAGAACGTAACGAAGTTTTATTCTATGCACTCATTTCTAAACATTTAGAAGAAATGATGCCAATTATCTATACACCCACCGTAGGCAAAGCCGTACAACAATACAGCTCTTTATACCGCTCACCACGTGGTTTGACTTTTACCGCTAATAATATTCAACGTGCCGATGCCATCGTCAACAACTACCCGTGGAATGATGTTCGCATGATAGTAGCGACTGACTCCTCTGCGATATTAGGTATTGGAGATCAAGGTCATGGCGGCTTAGCCATTAGTATCGGCAAGCTTGCGCTCTATACGGCTGGTGGTGGTCTTAGCCCTTTTAACACACTGGCTGTCGATCTTGATGTTGGCACAGACCGAGCAGATTTACGCGAAGATGCTGGCTATTTAGGTGTGCGTGAAAAACGTCTCACTGGCGATGCTTATTACAAAGTACTCGATCAATTTGTCGATGCCGTACAAAAGCGCTGGCCAAAAGCTATTATCCAATGGGAAGACTTTGCAAAAGATGTCGCCTTTGCAGTTCTAAAACGCTACAGAGATAAGCTACCCAGTTTTAATGATGACATTCAAGGCACCGGTGCCGTTGTGTTGGCGGGCTTGCTCAGTGCTTGCAAAATAAAAGGTGAAACTTTGGCAGATCAACGCATCGTGGTGGTTGGCGCTGGCGCTGGCGGTGTAGGCGTTGCAAAAGTCATTCAGGATGGATTAGTGCGCGAAGGGCTCACACGAGAACAAGCTCGCAAGCAAATGTTTATTATGGATGAATTTGGTCTTGTCGTTGAAGGTATCAGCCCAGATGCCTATAAAAAGCCCATCATGCAATACAGCAATACCTATGAAAACTGGGAGATTAATAGCGAAATTCCATCGCTCATGGAAGTCATACAACAAGCCAAACCTACAGTATTATTAGGACTTACAGGCGTTTCGGGGCTATTTACTCAAGATGTTATCGAAGGTATGGCAAAAAACAATGACACGCCCATCATCTTTCCACTATCCAATCCAACCTCAAATGTAGAAGCCACCCCTGAAGATATTTACAAAGGGTGTGCAAACGCTGGAACAGGTAATGCGATTGTAGCATCTGGCAGCCCCTTCCCTAATGTAATCAGTAAAGGTAAAACCTACACTATTGGACAAGGCAATAATGCGTTTATTTTTCCTGGTTTAGGATTTGCAAGTGTGCTGGGAGAATGTAATAAAATTACTGATTCTATGATCATAGAATCAGCATATGCCTTAGCTGATTACACCCTTGAAAACGTGATTCAAGATGGAAAAATTTACCCACCTATCTCAGATTTACAAACCGTAAGTATGTATATTACAAAACGCGTATTAAAGTTAGCGCTAAAAGAAGATATCACAACAATAGAAAACCTAAGCGACATGAATATTGATGACTTTATAAAAGAGAATGCATGGAAAGCAGAATACTTACCGTATACAGCTAAAAATCTTGATAAAAGTTGATAACAATATGTGGTTTTTATAAGTCCACCCCCCCTATTTATTGATGATTTGTACGCTAGTAGATTTACTCTGTGCTTTAAAAAGGTACAAAATACTGTTTGCAAGAACCTATTATCTAAATTAATGATCTGTTCAGCTTGCTATCACAATCGTTATGTTATCTTTCTAATATATAAAATAACAATAAAAAAAACCCATGAGTGATATTTCTACTTTTTTAGAAAAGTCTGGTGAAATACATGATCTATTAGCATTAATAGACCATGTATTACAAACCAAGCCCAAAGCACTGACAATATTTGCCGCAGCCGGTAATGAGTTCTCAAAAATAAAACTGGATCCAATTTTGGAAGGCTTAGATATTCCTGTCTCCGGTGGAATCTTCCCCAAAATAATATTTAAAGATCAATTATTAAATAAAGGATCCATTGTGATTGCATGGCAGAACGAAGTCACCATCACAAATTATAAAAACATTGAAAATACCGACACCATAAAAGACTTAATTGGCACATCAAACAAAACAGAAAATGCTAAAGATATTGGTGAGTATTTAATATTTATAGACTCTCCCGTCCCTAGGTTTGAAGAAAATCTTGATGTGCTTTATAAAAAAATTGGCTTCCGTGCTACCTTTGCAGGCGGTGGAGCTAGTGCGATGTCACTAGAATCTACCCCCTGTATTATGAGCAATGAAGGCTTACTCAAGAATGCCATGCAAACGGTTTCAACGAATCATAAATCCAAAATTACTACGACACATGGTTGGCAAAAACAATCTGGTCCACACTTAGTTACCTCCTCTAATAAAACGGCTATTAACACTTTAAATTACGAACCAATTATAAGTTTCTATAAAAAACACAATACTTTATTTAGAGACCACAATCTAAAAGGTACAGATTTTAACGATTTTTTTAAGGAGTACTCTATTGGCATAGAAAATATAGATGGTGAGTTACTTATTAGATTACCCATTAGATACAACGATGATTCGATTGAATACATCGGAAACATTCCTGAATATTCAAAAGTTCATATTCTAACAGGCACTAGAGATTCCGCTAGAAATGAAGTTGATACAGAGCTCGAAGAACTGAACCTTAAAGATGAAGAAACAGATGCTACATTCATATTTAGTTGTGTCAATCGTGATGATGCAGACAGTTATGGCTATTCAAAAGAGATTAGAATGCTAAATAAACATTTAGCAGGATCAAAACATGTAGTAGGCACACTCTCTGTTGGTGAAATAGCAACGGGTAAATCAAGACTTTTACGCCTTCATAATGATTCGATTGTGATTACACGACTTAGGAGCGCATTATGAAAACGGCAGATACACTCGACATTGTATTGATCCAACATGAATTATTAATGGCCGTTGGAAAATCATTAGACATCAAAGAAATGTTAGAAAAGTTCTCTAATGTTGCTATCAAGGCGCTTAACGTACCTTCCATACATATCCTTTTAAAAAGAAATGATAAGTATGCGTGTAAAAATCAAACCATCAGTTACCCAAATATTTCTGAATCAGAATACGATGTTTTTGAAAGTGGCTTTATGCATTTACCAGAGAAAACATCTTTTGTAGATTCTGTATCAAAAAATAACATGCATAGTTATTACTACTCTATCAAAGATATTGGTTACATTATTTTTGAACGCTATGAAAAAGAACTACATAAGAATTTAGTTCAAGCACTTATTCCTATTGTAGAGCGCCTAGGTTATGCCTGTCTATCATGTTACCAACACACACAACTACTGAGCAATAGTCATCAAAATGAAATTTCGGAGATTAAATTACGCTTAGAAAAATCAAAGCTCCAAACAACACTTAATGCAATTTCCAACGGTGTGATCACGCTTAATAGAGAATTGGAAATACTCTATATGAACCCAAAAGCCGAATTATACCTTGAGGCTTTAGAAGTAAATTATAAAGATCACAACATACATGACTATTTTAAGTTTTTTGATACTGATGACAAGACTAATGACATCACTTCAATGTTCTTCGAATACCTTGAAATTAAGGGTGTTTGGAAAAATGTGATGCCGCTGAGTTTAAAAACAAACTCTGGAAAATTTTTATCCGTTGAGGTGAATGCAAAAGGTGTTGTCAATAACAGTGGTGATGTTTCTAGCTACGTGATTGTTATTCAAGATGTCACCCATACTTTGAAAATTGAGAATGAACTAAAGTGGCAGGCTACACATGATCCACTCACGCACTTGCTTAATAGACGTGGCTTTGAATCGCATTTACAACGTATTATTTATCGAAACAATAGCAGTAACCATGTTTTACTCTTTTTAGATTTAGACCGCTTTAAAATTGTTAACGATGTATGTGGTCATCAAGCAGGCGACTTACTCCTGCAGCAAATATCTGAAATCATCAGTATTGATATTAGAGCAACGGATGTTCTCTCAAGACTTGGTGGTGATGAATTTGGCATTGTCCTTCATGATTGCACCCTCGAATATGCATTGGATCTAGCTGAACGTATTAAACAGAGTGTTGCAAAATATCGGTTCTCATGGGAAAAAAGCTTATTTAGCATTGGTGTCAGTATTGGCGTTTCTAAGATCGACAAATTAACAACAGACATAGAAAAAATAATAAATCAGGCTGATATGGCCTGTTACGCAGCAAAAGAGAATGGTCGTAATCAAGTTTATTTAGCAGACTATGATGATGATGAATTGATGGGAGAAAAAACTAATACAAACTTTGTAAGCTTGGTCAATTCAGCTATTGATGAAGATCGTTTAATACTTTATGGACAAATTATAAAGCCAACTTCTCCAGATAGCGGAGAAGAACCACATATTGAAATCTTATTAAGGATGAAAGACGGTGATAAAATCATTCCACCTGATGCCTTTTTGCCCATTGCCGAACGTTATGGGAAAATTCGGGACATCGACCTTTGGGTGATAAATAAAGCCATCAGCTATCTGAAAGTAAATAAAGGTTTCCAAATAAATATCAATCTATCAGGTGTTACGTTAAGTGATACCAATGCCTTAGCAGAGATTGTAAAAATAATAGAGACAAATCAAAAAGTAGCACAAAGTATCTGTTTTGAAATTACTGAAACAGCCATAATCACCAATCTAGATAGATGTATTTCTTTTATAAAGGATTTACAAGCTTTAGGGTGTGATTTTGCATTGGATGATTTTGGTAGTGGTTTATCATCATTTAGTTACCTTAAACACCTACCTGTAAAATACCTGAAAATTGATGGGTCGTTTATCAAAGATATTTGTAATAATAAAACGGATGAAATTGTTGTTTCATCTATTCATCAAACTGCTAAAGCACTATCAATCAAAACAGTAGCAGAATATGTTTCTAACAAAAGCATTTATAAAATGGTAGAAAACATCGGCATTGACTTTGTTCAAGGTTATGAGATAGGAAAACCTTGCCCGTTGTCTGAAATTAATCGTTTTTCTAAGAAGCAAGAACCATCGTGTAATGTTGCTCCTGTATAAGCTAAAATCACAGTCAAAATTTAGAAGAACAAATAATACCCACTGACTGCAATGCCAGTAAGTTAAGAAAAAAGTCCCCTCCACCTAGCAGAGGGAGGGGGTAGAAAGTTCGACTATAGTGCCATCTTTGAGCCTCTACCCTCTCT
>CAZSXI010000116.1:0-6781 GCA_964611045.1 uncultured Cocleimonas sp.
TTGGGAATCCCGCTACCAAGCAGGAACGATAGGTTGGGATAGAGGTGCAACCAGCACAAACTTAAGTTACTGGCTGGATAACAACTTGCTAAACCCGTGTCGAATTCTCATTCCTGGTTGTGGTAATGGCTATGAAGTGATGACCTTGGCAAAACTAGGTTTTGATGTGGTGGCAATTGACATAGCGCCCACGGCAATTGAAAACTTGCGCATGATGTTAGACAAAGAAAGCCTAAATTCTGAGCTAGTGCTAGGTGATTTCTTTAGCTGGAATCCTAAAGAAAAGTTTGATGTCATCTTTGAGCAAACCAGCTTGTGTGCGTTACCACCTGAATTATGGGAGCAATACCAAGCACAGTTATATAAATGGCTAAAACCACAAGGAAAACTTCTCGCGGCATTCATGCAAACAGGGCAAGAAGGTGGCCCACCGTATCACTGTGAGTTAAATGATATGGATAAACTTTTCCTTAAAGAAAAATGGGCATGGAGTGATGAGCATACAGCACAAGAAAAAGAGCCGGGAATGACAGAATTGTTGTACGTTTTAGAGAAGCGCTTATAGGAAAGCGTGTAGATATTATTTAAACAAGCAGAATAATTAAGCGGGGCTATAATAGTAAAAAAGATCTATTGAGAAATACAAGGGTTTAAAATTAATGGCACGACGACATATTGTTTACATACCGGGAAAAAACCCCAAACCACCCGCAGAAGAACATCAAAAATACATTTGGCGCGCCTTGATAGAAGGCGTTCGCCGTGCCGAGCCTGACGTGGTTGAGGATCTTAGTAAGCACGAAGACTCCTTTAATTTTATCGGTTGGAATTTTCTCTATTACCAAGAGCAAGACACGATGGGCAGACACCTACCGTGGATTGATGCACAGCTCAATAAACACGGGCCGACAGAGCAAGATATTGAAGAGTCAAAATCATGGCATCGTAAATTTGATCATCTGGCTTACACTGTGGTTGATCACTTTCCTTTTATTTTAAAATTATTACCAGGCGAATTGCGTTCAACCGCAGAAGAAACAAGCCGCTATTTTCAAAATGAAGGCAAAATTGCCAGCGGTGTGCGTGAGCAATTAAAAGAAGTTTTAAGACCCCTGCTAGAAGACGAGGATGATCGAGTATTGTTAGTTGCGCATAGCTTAGGCTCGGTAATCTCCTATGATGCATTATGGACACTCTCACAATTAGAACAACTCCCCGGAAAAGTTGATACCTTCATCACCATGGGAAGTCCTCTAGGGATGAAATATGTAAGGCGCAGATTATTGGGGAGCAAGAGAAAAGGTAAGCAAAAATACCCTGATAATATTCGTCGCTGGGTAAATGTTGCAGCAGAAGGTGATGTCACCGCGCTAGATCGTAAATTTTCAGAAGATTTTGGTGAAATGGTGACATTAAATAATGTTGAATCCATCGAAGATCATTGTGACGGTATTTATAACTACTTTCGTGAAAAAGATGGGCTAAATACGCATAGATCTTATGGATATTTAGTCAACCCTATCGTCGGAAAGACAATTGCTGATTGGTGGACAGCCAATGGTGATGAAAATAACAAAAAATAAGTGGTTACACCGCTAGAAACACCAAAATAATCAAAAAAAGGTGCTTTTTATTTGCCACCCCCCCTGTTTTTTGACGTTTTGTACGAGGAAATAGTTGTTTTGGAACACAAAACGTCGAAAAACAGGGGGGGTGGTAAAGGAAAAAGGCTCTAAACTACCCCAGAATTCCTTAAATTTTGTCCTATAGTCATACAGAGCAATAAGTATTAACTAAATCAAAGGAGAGAACATGAGTAACTTGCCAGAAATGCCCGATGCAGAAGGAAATTTTGGAGAATACGGAGGGCAGATCATTCCACCCCCTTTGATTGAGGTTATGGATCAAATTACTGCAGCCTACAAAGAGATCAGTCAAACAAAAGAATTCCAAGATGAATTGAATGACCTTTATGCCAATTACGTGGGTCGTCCTACCCCTATTTATCATGCAAAAAACCTAAGTAAAAAATTGGGTGGCGCACAAATTTATCTAAAGCGTGAAGATTTAAACCACACAGGCGCACACAAAATTAATCACTGCCTCGGCGAAGCATTACTTGCCAAACACATGGGTAAAACCAAAGTATTAGCAGAAACTGGCGCAGGGCAACATGGCGTTGCATTAGCGACTGCCTGTGCATTGGTGGGGATTGATTGTGAAATCCACATGGGTGAAATTGATATTAAAAAAGAACACCCAAATGTTACAAAGATGAAAATATTGGGTTGTAAAATTGTACCCGTGAGCCGTGGCACAAAAACTTTAAAAGATGCGGTAGATAGCGCTTTTGAAGAATATCTAAAAGATCCTGTGACGACTTTATATGCCATCGGTTCAGTCGTTGGCCCGCACCCATTTCCGATGATGGTACGTGACTTTCAAAGTGTAGTCGGTAAAGAAGCGCGCGCTCAATTTTTAGAAACGCACAACAAATTACCAGACATGTTACTGGCTTGTGTGGGTGGCGGTTCAAATGCTATTGGTTTATTCACTGAGTTTTTATCCGATGAAAGTGTGGAGATGGTAGGCATAGAACCCGCAGGAAAAGGCTTGGATACGCCAGACCACGCGGCAACGCTTACATTAGGAACTAAGGGCGCGATTCACGGCTTTAAATGCTACAACCTGCAAGATGATGAAGGCAATCCATTGCCAGTATATTCGATCGCATCAGGTTTAGATTACCCAGGCGTTGGTCCACAACATTGTTTGCTAAAAGATTTAGGGCGAGTGCGTTATGAAAGTGTTGATGACAAAGAATGTCTCGAGGCTTTTATGGAATTGTCACGTGTTGAGGGGATAATTCCTGCGCTAGAAAGTGCGCACGCCGTTGCTTATGCAATGAAGATTGCAGGTGATATGGATAGTGATAAAACAATTTTGATAAATCTATCAGGTCGTGGTGATAAAGATGCTGATTTTGTGGCGGATATTTTGTCGTTGTAAACCAGTGTTTCAGGAGTCCCAGCTTAGGCTGGGGGGAGTGTTTTTAGCTCCCTCGCCCTAGCAGGGAGAGGGTTGGGGAGAGGGTAGAAAGTTCAGAGATAAGTTTATCTTCAAACATTCTACCCCTTCTCTAGCCCTCCCCCTGCTAGCTGGAGGGGACTTAAAACCTAAAGCAAAAATAACTTTCCAGCAATAATGAAAAGCGAAACACCCAGTACAATTCGCACCAGTTTCTCACCTTTTTCAAGCGCCATTTTCACCGCTACCCAAGTACCCAATACCATGCCAATAGAAAGTGCAATCGCTGCAAACCAATCCACGTTGCCCGTCCAAATAAACACAATCACGGCTGGCACAGTAAATACCATCACGATAAAAACCTTGTGCATATTGATTTTGATTAAATCCATATTATACAAGTGTAACAACACCGACATGATGACAAAACCAACGCCTGCTTGAATGAATCCACCATAAAAACCCACGGCAAACATCACTGGCCATGAGAGCCAGTTTTTCCATTTATGGTTTTTGGCGTGCTCGATAACTTCTGCTTTAGGGAACATCAACGTGATAATAATCAGCACCATCACCACGGCTAATATTTTGGTAAACAGCGCATCATCAATTTTTACCGCATAGAATGCGCCCAAGATTCCACCCGGTAATGTCATTAGCGAGAGCCTTAAACTCATCGGGAAGTCAGAGTGTTTTTGTTTTTTGAATGCAGCAACAGCAGAAAGTGCTTCGACTTGAATGGCGATACGGTTTGAACCGTTAGCAACAGTTGCGTCATAACCTAAAAAAATCATTAAGGGAATTGTGAGGGCAGAACCACCGCCTGCTAAAACATTGAGAAAACCTGCGACTGCGCCAACAACGGCAAGAATAATAAACGTTGTCGGATCAGAGAAACTCACTAAGTGAGTGTAGTATTTTTAAGATGCCGTCCAACAGCTATCCAAGCACCAAGCATACCTAATAAGCTACTGGCTAATAAAATATATAATGTCGTTTTAAAGCCCAAGCCATTAATTGAAAAGTCACTGGCATAAAGTTTAGCCAGTTCATTGACGGGAGAGATGAGAGAAAATAGTGCAATGTGTACAATGAGCAAACTCAATACACCTCCAAACAATCCATACCAGATACCGCTGTAAATAAAAGGGCGACGGATATAAGCCGAGGTCGCACCAATCAGTTTTGACACTTCAATTTCTTCTTTGCGGTTTTGTATATCCAATCGAATAGTATTGCCGATAACTAGCAAAACGGTGAGTGCCAGTAATATTGAGATTACTAAGATGGCTCGCTCAACAATGCGTAAAATACCGCGCAAGCGTTGTACCCATTCGATATCCATTTGTACCAAATCAATCTCTGGATAGCCTTCTAGTTTATTAGCCAGCTTTTGCATATTAATGCTGTCATCACTAATTAGATTCATGTGAGGCGTGACAACTAAAACGTGCGGGAGTGGATTTTCATCCAATGTTTCAAGTGTTTCTGCAAAGCCCGTAATCTTACGAAACTGCTCTAAAGCCTCGCTTTTAGGGATAAACACAACGTTGTCGATTTCCGTCAGCTCTGATAATAACTCGCCACGGTCACGCGCTTGTTGTTCGGTGATACCCTGTTTGATAAAGAGCGAGACGGTAGGTACTTCGCGTTTATCATCAGTTAATGATTTGAGGTTTTTAAGGAGCAAATGTAGGCTGGTAGGCAATGATAGTGCAATAGCGATGGCGGCAAGCGTTATCCATGTGGATGCTTGAGATTGCCATAGGCGAGACAAGCTGTAATTGATTGCTTCTTTGTGGTGGTTAACACGAATAGTCGTGCGTGAATTAGCAGGTTTATAGGTAGCAGACATTATTGCTTTACCTTACGCAATACAATAATGCGCTTTTTCATGTCTTTAATAAGGGCGTGATCGTGGCTAGCGATGAGCACTGTCGAGCCGTACTCATTAAACTGTTTGAAGGTGCGCATAATGTCGAGTGCGAGATCAGGGTCAAGATTGCCCGTTGGTTCATCTGCCAGAATTATTGAAGGTTTATTCACAACCGCGCGCGCGATTCCCACACGTTGCTTTTCACCTGCTGAAAGCATTTGTGGGTATTCTTTTTCTTTTTTGAGAAGGTCAACTTTATCTAATGCAGCTCGAACACGGCGTTTAATATCGTTTTCGGGCATGCCTTCAATTTTTAAAGGGAGGGCAATGTTATCAAATACCGTTCTGTCTTTGAGTAAATTATGCTCTTGAAAAATCACGCCGATATTGCGTCGAAAATCTGGAATTCTTCGTTTATTAATAGAAAGGGTATCTTGCCCTGCAATGGTGACGGTTCCATCAGTAGGGGAATCAAGCAGAGCGATTAATTTAAGCAGTGTACTTTTGCCCGCGCCAGAATGCCCAGTGAGAAATGCCATTTCCCCTTGTTGTAGCGACAGACTTACGTTGTACAGCGCCAATTGTCCCGTAGGATATTGTTTGCTGACTGCTTTGAATTCAATCATTGTTATTTATTTTGAAAGCCCCAAGTGAAGAACATAGTTTACTCGTTTTCATTTTTAACGCAATCAGCAAAGATCATCTCTATTCGTAAAAAATGGGCAAAAACAGGGGGGGTGTGCTATTAAATAGAGTATTGATATGTAAATTAAGAGTACGCAAGGAGCTAAAGATGATTATAAATAGAATGATTAAATATTTTACAGGTCTGCTTTGTTTGTTATTTGTATCTTCTATGTCGGTAAGCTTTGCCGACGAAGCTAAAAAAGAAGGGGGGTATTTCGGCGCGAAAACTGCTACTCACCCAGAATGGTTTAAAGAAAGTTTTCTAGATTTGGAAGAAGATATTGCTGATGCTACGAGAAATAAAAAGCGTTTAGTGGCTTACTTTTGGCAACCTGGCTGTCCTTATTGTAGTCAGTTATGGGAAGATAACTTTTCTCAACAAAAAATTGTGGAAGATTTTCGGAAGAACTTTGAAATTATTGCGTTGAATATGTGGGGCGATAAAGAGGTCGTAAGTGTGGGTGGCAATGACTATTCCGAAAAATCATTCGCAGAAGCATTGGGGATAAAGTACACACCAACATTATTATTTTTTGATGAAAATAAGAAAGTGGTTCATCGGCTGAATGGCTATATTCCTCCAGAAGATTTTCAGCGGAGCATGAGTTTTGTTTCAGGTAAAAATGAAAAAACACAAACTTTCGGTGAATATGCGTTATCAAAAACAATGAGTTTAGACAGCAAAACGGGCGAGTTGCATTCAGAAGATTTCTTTACATCAGATTCTTATGATATGAATCGAAGTGAGAAAAAAGGAGCTAATTATTTAGCTGTTTTCTTCGAGGGTAAAAATTGTAAAAACTGCGACTTATTGCATGAAAAAACCCTGCAAGATGAAACCACCAGAAGCCTGGCTAAACAATTTACTTCGGTACAATTAGATCGATTCGCAAATACCAAGATTGTCACACCAGTAGGTAAGAATACAACAGCGAAAGATTGGGCGAATAAGCTCGGTATATCTTATCTGCCAGCAATGGTGTTTTTTAATCAAGAAGGGAAAGAAGTGATGCGGATTGATGCGCAGATGCGTACCTTTCATATCCAATCTGTTTTTGATTATGTGCTAACGGGCGCGTACAAAACTGAGCTTAACTTCCAGCGTTATATATCTGCGCGTGCCGACAAAATTCGTGAACATGGGACAGATGTTGATATTTTTGCTTATTAAATAAATGTCAGGCTTTAGTT
>CAZSXI010000117.1:0-2798 GCA_964611045.1 uncultured Cocleimonas sp.
TAGTGATTTAAGCTAGAAATATCGGTCGATATATGGCGTTTTGCAAGTGCCTCTTTTGTAGAAAGAATCATGAAAATCCACCTCTTAGCCGTCGGAACAAAAATGCCAGATTGGGTAACTCATGGTTACACCGAATACGCACATCGTCTGCCTGCTAAATGTTCGCTTCATTTAAAAGAAATCCCTGCTGAAAAACGCTCTAAAAACAGCAATATCAAAGCCATCATGCAAAAAGAGGCGGATAAGCTAAAAGAGGCTATTCCCAATAATTGTCGTGTGGTGGCATTAGATGTGAAAGGGCAGGCATGGAGTACCGAAAAACTAGCGATACGTCTACAAGATTGGATGATGGGCGGACAAGACATTGCATTGCTGGTCGGCGGCCCTGATGGATTAACCCATGATATTTTACAACTGGCACAAGAAAAATGGTCGCTGTCTAATCTTACTTTTCCGCATCCTTTAGTGCGTGTGGTATTGGCAGAACAAATTTATCGTGCATTTACCATTACCGAAAACCACCCGTATCACAGGGCAGGTTAGTTGAGTATGGAAATCATATTAGCGTCAGCTTCACCACGCCGTGCAGAGTTATTGGGTCAAATCGGTGTGAAATACACGGTGCAAGTGGCTGATATTAATGAAGATGTGTTGCCAGATGAATCTACAGAAGACTTGGTTCAGCGTTTGGCAGTAGAGAAATCTCAGGTATTGGGTGATACAGTGTCATTGCCTGTTTTAGGTGCGGATACTCTGGGTGTTTTAAAGGGTGAACTATTGGTAAAACCACGTGACTTTGATCATGCACATCAAATGTTATCCAGTATGTCAGGGCAATGGCATGAAATTCTGTCGGCGGTTGCCATAACTTATCAAGGTGAGACCCACGTTAAGTTGAATCGAAATCGCGTTTTATTTCGACAATTATCCAATGAAGAAATTAAAGCCTACTGGAATACTGGTGAGCCACAAGGCAAAGCAGGCGCTTATGCTATTCAGGGGCTTGCAGCATCATTTATAGGACGCATTGAAGGCTCATATTCTGGCATAATGGGTTTACCGCTGTTTGAAACATCACAACTTTTACAGCTAATAGAGAAACTTAAAAAATAAAATAATCCCCTCCACCTAGCAGGGGAGGGTTAGGGAAGGGGTAGGAGGCTCGAAATAGATAATAATCTTTGAGTTTCACCCCTCACCCCAATCCTCTCCCAGTTCTTTATTAGGAATGGAGCGGGGGCAAAAACTAGGAGGAATAAAAATTAATGAGTGTAGAAATTCTAATAAACGTCACTCCACAAGAATCACGCGTTGCCGTGCTTGAAAATGGCATCTTGCAAGAGATTATGATCGAGCGAAACTCCAAGCAGGGTATCGTTGGTAATATTTACAAAGGCAAAGTCTGTCGTGTTTTACCGGGTATGGAAGCCGCGTTTATCGACATAGGGCAAGAAAAAGCGGCCTTTTTACACGCCTCGGATTTACGCTTGCCAGTTGAAGTTATGCTCAATGGCGATTCGCCTGAAGAAATCATCATCCCGCCAATCACAAAGCTATTGCACGCAGGCAAAGAAGTCCTAGTTCAAGTTATTAAAGAGCCACTGGGTACAAAGGGCGCGCGCTTAACTATGCACGTTACCATTCCCTCACGTTACGTGGTTCTAATGCCTGATACGGATACCATCGGTGTCTCTAGCAAAATTGAAGATGAAGAAGAGCGCACTCGCTTAAAGTCTATTATTCATGCGATGCGAAATAGTGAATCGAGTGAAGTGCAAACTGAAATTGACTTAAAAAATAGCACAGACATTGATAGTCATAAATTTGGTTACATCGTACGCACAGCAGCAGAAGGTATTAGTGAGGAGGCTTTAAAGGCTGATATTGCTTTTTTGAATATGCTTTGGTCGAAAATCAGTGATGCGCCCAAAACCAAAAAAGATTCGAAATCAATTTATTCTGATTTACCTTTGGTGCAACGAGCCTTGCGTGACATGGTGGCAGAAGATATTGATAGCATACAGATTGATTCGAAAGAGACCTTTGCTAGTTTACAAAAATTTTCAAAAGAATTTATCCCCGAGCTTTCTAAGAAAATTGAGCATTACACGGGCGAGCGCCCCATTTTTGATATGCATTCTGTTGAAGATGAAATTCAAAAATCACTCAAACGTAGCGTGCAACTCAAATCGGGTGGCTATTTAATTATCGATCAAACCGAAGCGATGACGACTGTTGATGTAAATACAGGAGGTTTCGTAGGTAATCGTAATCTTGAAGAGACAATATTTAAGACTAATTTAGAAGCAGCACAAACCTTGGCTCGTCAATTACGTTTAAGAAATTTGGGTGGCATTATTATTCTAGATTTTATTGATATGCAACAAGAAGATCACAAGGAACAAGTCATGTCTGCACTATTAAAAGCATTGGAACGTGATCATGCAAAAACCTCTGTGATGCCATTTTCAAGTTTAGGTTTGGTAGAAATGACGCGCAAACGCACCCGTGAATCACTAGAGCACGTGTTATGTGAATCTTGCTCAACGTGTGAAGGGCGAGGGTATATCAAAACGGCCACCACGGTTTGTTATGAAATATTTAGAGAAATTTTACGAGAGTCACGTCAGTTTGATGCGCGTGAACTATTGGTCTTAGCCTCATTAGATGTTACTGATTTATTGTTAGATGAAGAGTCAGATAGCTTGGCAGAGTTGCAAGAATTTATCGGTGTGCCGATACGTTTTCAAGCTGAATCGTTGTATACGCAAGAGCAGTTTGATGTGGTGTTGCTTTAG
>CAZSXI010000117.1:2898-6728 GCA_964611045.1 uncultured Cocleimonas sp.
CCAAAAGGCAGTGGGGATCGTGTGCCTGATAAACAAGAAATTGCAACCTGTAAACATTGGCTCGAAGCTGAATATAAAATACTCCAACCCAAATTGATCATCCCAGTCGGCAAACTCGCTATTTCACAGTTTCTAAGCTACAAAAAACTGATAGAAGTTGTGGGGCAACAGTTTGTGATTGATACGCCTTTGTTACAGGCTGATGTGATTCCGTTGCCACATCCTTCTGGGCTTTCAACTTGGTTTAATATGGAGCCTGGAAAAACGCTGTTGCAGGATGCACTGGCTTTGATTGATGATCATAATGCATTTAAAGGTTTGAAATAGTTTTTTAACGCAGAGAGCCACAGAGGTATTATGTTTTTCTCCACTACCCTCTGCGGAAACTCTGCGGCTCTCTGCGTTAAGAAAAGAAGGATATAAATACAAATCTGGCATAAGTAGAAGCGGTGTGCTTTTATTAGACTATTACATATTGTAAATATTAAAACATGAAAAAAACAGGTTCAAAACTACACAAATTAATGGCAGTTGCCGTGATAATTATCACGCTCTTACTGTTGCTGTTTGTTTTCTCTGCAACTCGAAGCGCATTGGATGTTTGGGATCGTTTACAGACATTACCTGAGCCTTTGTTCTATACCTATTCTGCACTCATCGTCACTGGAATTCTATTTAGTCTCTGGCTGGTGTATAGATTATTACGCCCCAGCAAGTACACTTCTGAGCTTGAAGAAAAGGAAGTCTCGCAAGAAAATATTCTCAAAGAACTCGATCATGCCGAAGATGTAGGCATGGAAACTTCAAACCTACGCCGTGAAATAGAACATTTACAAGAACGTAAAGATGCCGGGAGAATTTACGTGGCATTGTTTGGCAATGTCAGCACGGGCAAGTCTTCAATCATCAAAGCCGTATTACCCGATGCGAAATTAGACATCAGCGTGCGGGGTGGCTCAACCCAAGAGATCAAAGAATATACATGGAAGAGTAGTTCAGGCGATCAACTGGTTTTAACCGATTTACCTGGTAGAAATGAAGCGGATGGTTCATTGGATGAAATGGCTCAAGATGAAGCTATTCGCGCTCAGTTAGTAATCTATGTGACCGATTCGGATTTATCACGAAGTCAGTTTGACGATATTAAGCAGTTACAAAGTTATGGCAAGCCGATGATTGTGGCGCTGAATAAAAGTGATCGCTTTAATGATGAAGAAAAGCAATTAATTGAAACACGATTTGCAGAACACTTTCCTATGGACGGCGAAACGAAGCAATTAAAAATTAAGCAAGTATTCGTGCAATCAGGCGGTAAAGAAGAAATCCTTAAAATCTATCCCGATGGACGAGAAGAAAAAGTCATTCGTGAGCGTAAAGCAGATGTGTTATCACTCGCAGAAGCCATGCAAGATGAGATAGATACACAAAGCGATGTTTTGGAATCGTTACGTGATGCCAGTGTGTTTGTCTTGGTTAAACAAAAACTGGATGTGGCAAAAGGTGAGTTCAGACAAGAAACAGCAGAAAAAATTATTAAAAGTTCTACCCGAAAAGCCATATTTGGGGCATTAGCAGCGATTAGTCCTGGCTCTGATCTTGTCATTCAAGGTGTGCTGGGTACACAAATGGTGAAAGGGCTTTGTGCCTTATATAATATACCTGTACGCCAATTGGATATTGATAAGCTACTTGATTTTAGTGGCGGACAAATGAAAAAGAGTGCACCAATATTACTGGCAGTAGCAGGTAATGGCATGAAAGCTTTTCCTGGGATTGGTACAGTGACGGGTGGTTTAACTCATGCTGTAGCTTATGGAATGATCTTCGACGCACTGGGTAACGCCGTTAATAAAACCTTGCAACAGCGTGGTAAGTTACAGCCCGCACCTGCTGCCATTACTTTTAAGGAGATGCTAAATGAAAATCTTGAAGCGCGCGCAAAGCTATTTGCCAAGCTGGTTTTCGACAACCGAAAAGAGTGATGGTGAAGATACTATGCCTAATACATTAGAGGATGGTGATGCTAAAGCTGGAGATAAAGGCGACTCAAATGTCGATCTTGCCAAAGAAAGTCTAAGTCAATTATTAGACGATTCGCGCGTCCCAGATTCTGTGCGTAATGTATTACGTGATGAGTACAAACAATTGCGCGTGATGATGGAAAAGCTCGAAAACGGACATCTACACATTGCTGTTTTTGGTCGCGTGAGTGTGGGTAAATCATCGGTACTTAACGCCTTATTAGGCAAACAAGCATTCAGTGTTAGTATTTTGCATGGGGAAACCAAAACAGAAGGCATTGAAGAGTGGCAAGAAGTCGATGCAGGTGGTGTCTATCTCATCGACACACCTGGTATTAATGAAATAGACGGCGAAGAGCGTGAACGTTTGGCGCATGAGGTTGCCAGTCGTTCTGATTTACTCTTATTTGTGATTGATAGCGACCTAACAGATGTTGAATTGAGTGCGCTTAAAATGGTGGCGGCAACGAATCGCCCAATCATCTTAGTGGTGAATAAAGCCGATCAGTACAATGAAGATGAAGTTTTACAACTGCGCACGATTATTCGTAAACGAGTAAAGGGTTTAATAGCACCTGAGAATATAGTATTTAGCGCAGCATCACCGAGTAAGCAAACGGTGATATATGTCGATGATGATGGTAATGAAAAAGAAACCGTACGCCAACGCCCTGTGGATATACTCAATCTAAAATCACGCCTCTGGGATATTATTGAAGCCGAAGGTAAAACTCTGTCAGCACTCAATGCATCTCTTTTTGCAGGAAATTTAAGTGAACAGCTCGGCGATAAATTATTAGAAACGCGCAAACAAGTGGGAGAAGACACGATTCATCTGTACTGCATCGGAAAAGGCGTCGCTGTTGCACTAAATCCGATACCCGTCGCCGATCTATTAGCCGCCGCAGCGATTGATGTCAGTATGGTGATTCATCTATCAAAAATTTATGGCTTGCCTATGAGTAAATCAGAAGCGGGGGATTTGATTAAAACCATTGCTGCGCAGATGCTCGTGTTATATGCAACATTTTGGGCAATTCACCTTGCATCATCAGCATTAAAAATTGGTACGGTAGGTTTTTCAACGATTGTCACAGGTGTGGCGCAGGGCGCTGTGGCTTGGTATAGCACCTTGGTTGTTGGTCGAGTAGCAGAAGAGTATCTTGCTAAAGGAAAATCATGGGGAGATACTGGTCCTAAACTTACAGTGCAAAGTATTTTGGATAGTTTGGACAGAGATTCTGTAATGAGCGAAGCAAAAGAAGAAATTGTACAGTATCTAAAAGGTAAAACGACTTAATTAGTTACCATCCAGAAAGCATACTAATTGAGAACGCCTCAGGCGCGCAATCTTGCAACTACTACATCTTGTTATTTGAGAATAACCAAACACAAAAATGTAGTAGTCACAATATTGCTACAGCTACCCCGCCAAATAATAATACCCCAATTGCTATCTCTAACCAGCTCCATATTTTTAATATATGATTATATTCATTTTTACAATCATAGGCGTTTTCATCAAACACTTGAGTATAAAAACCAATGGATGTTTATATGAAAAGTATTGCAACAAACCAGGCGCTAAAAGCAGTCGCTTAATGAATGTGAATTTAAATAAGAAATTTGAAAAAGTTGTCTAGATTTTTGGGGTAGTTAAGTGGCACTGAAAATAATATTTTAGTTGGTAATATATTCATAATTTTTAGTAGCAAGGGACGAGGATTTGAAAGAAATCTTGCCACAAAAATTATCCTGATTAGCCATAATCCTCAGCTATTTTAAGTAATCTGCTCGGCATAGGTGGCG
>CAZSXI010000118.1:0-5201 GCA_964611045.1 uncultured Cocleimonas sp.
AGCCAAACCTTGCCATCATTATCTTTATAAACCGCCACACGCAAAGGTAAGTCTAGCGATGTAGCAATATCGTGTTTCATTAAAACCGTACCACCTTTTGGATTACCAAAAATCAGAACCTCCGCATCGTTCATTTTCATATCAATGCCCGCGGCATTCTTTTTATGATCAACTCGTGCAAAAACCGTCATACCCTTGGATTTAATTAAGTTTTCAAACTTATCCATTGTTTCTTTAACACTGTGCGTGCTGGCTTTTTTAATGATGTCAGCAGATGCTAAACCTGAAACCGACAAACTTAAAATTAATAGTCCTTTTGTAATGTGTTTTTTCATTTTTATCTCCTTCTATAACTTTACCAAAATGGTAAGTTATAGAAGGAATATACGCCACAAAGTTCAATTCAGATCAGCTTTCCTCTAACTTTCGTAAATCCTTATGTAACACCTTACCAACATTACTTTTTGGCAATTCATCTACAAATTGAATGTACTTAGGGCATTTATAGCGTGTCATTTCTTTGTAGCAATATTCTTTTAGCTCTTCTTCCGTCAAGCTTTGATCTTTTTTAACCACAAATATCTTCACCGCCTCACCTGATTTTTCATGCGGCACACCTATTGCACCAAGCTCTAACACTTTGGGGTGCGCAGCAACCACATTTTCAATTTCATTGGGGTAAACATTAAAGCCAGAAACAATAATCAAGTTTTTAAGACGGTCAACTAATTTCACATAACCCTCTTCGTTGATAATGGCGATATCACCTGTGTGCAGCCAGCCATCATCATCCATCACATTGGCTGTTTCTCCTGGACGATTCCAATAGCCTTGCATCACTTGTGGACCACGTATACACAACTCACCCGGTTCATTAAAGACTTGTTTATTACCTTTATCATCTTTTACGCAAGCTTCTGTCGATGAGATGGGCAAACCGATATTGCCAGAATATTCAGTGCTATCGGTGGGATTAATGGTTGCCGCGGGCGAAGTTTCGGTCAAACCATAGGCTTCAATTAAAGGAAGCCCTGTAGCAGCTTTCCATTCTTGTGCGACCGATTCTTGAACGGCCATGCCGCCACCTAAAAACAACTTTGCATGAGAGAAATCAATATCACTAAAGCCTGGTGTATTTAACAATCCATTAAATAAGGTATTCACGCCTGGCATAAAGGTAAAGTTGGAGCTTGCCAAAGTTTTCACAAAACCTGGCATATCACGTGGGTTTGTCACCAACACACTATTTGCACCAATCTTCATCGCAAAGGCATTCGCCGTTAAAGAGAAGATATGATACAACGGAAGCGCTGTTATAAATACTTCACTCTCTTTAGGATTAAGTTCATTAGAAACCCAAGCTTCTAGTTGGAGAAGATTGGCCACCATATTTCTATGCGTTAGTGCCGCTCCTTTTGCTACGCCTGTTGTACCACCGGTATATTGCAAGAAAGCGATGTCTTCATGTCCTATTTCTGCATCACTAAATGGCATATCTTTGCCCTTAGCTAATACATCATTAAACTTTATAGCATGGGATGGAAGAGAAAATGCAGGTACCATTTTCTTTACTCGTTTCACCACAAAATTGACTAACAATGACTTAGGAAAACCTGCTAAATCACCGATTTGTGTGGTAATAATAGTTTTAACCGAAGTTTTACCTAAAACTTCTTGCAGTGTACCCGCAAAGTTTTCAAGAATGACAATCGCGATAGCACCCGAATCATTCAACTGATGCTCTAACTCGCGCGCGGTATACAGCGGATTGGTATTTACCACAATCAAACCTGCGCGTAATGCTGCAAACAGCGCTATCGGATATTGCAATAAGTTAGGCATCATAATAGCGATGCGGTCACCCTTTTTTAAGCCTGCATCGGTTAAATAGGCCGCAAAGTTACGCGTCATTTTATCGACATCTTCGTAACTCAATGTCATCCCTAAATTTTCATAAGCAGGTCGATCACGAAATGTCTCGGCACTTTTAGAAAACAGCTCGCCCAAGGATTGATACTCATTAGGATCTATCGTTTCTGGAACGCCCTGGGCATAGTTTTTTAACCATATTTTATCTACCGTCTCTTTCACAATGTTCTCCTTGGGTTACTTGGGTTACTTGGGTTATTACTAATATTTATTAGTTAATGATTACGTATTTTTAACGCATCTTTAAAACGCTTAACAATATCGCTTGCTGATTCTATTTTATGGATGCCTGCAACACTTTTTCCAGCCTGCCAAAATTCCTTTTTTGCATCTTCATCATAAGATGATTTTCGTAATTGAAAGGCTGCACGGATGGTGTAGAACATCCGCATCCAATGTTTTCCTTTGGGGTGCTTTAATAACCACGATGCTATTGCGCCAGGCTTTGTACCTTGTTCTTTTATATAGTCTGTATTGATAATGGAAACTGGCACACCCGTGATTTTTTCACTTAACACAATATCATCGGCATCTGCTTTTACGATAGCCTCTTTATAAACTAGGCTACTCGAACATTCTTTGGTTGCAATAAAACGCGTGCCTAGCTGACAGGCATCGTAACCTAGCTTCATCGCCTCAATATATTGTATTTCATCGCCGATACCCCCTGCACACACCAATGGCACACCGAAGTCTTTCAACTCTTCGTATAATTCTTCTTTGGTTTTTGCCCCTGCGTGTCCGCCAGCATTGCCGTTTACCGCAATCAAACCGTGCGCGCCACCTGCTAAGGCTTTTTCTGCCCATTTAGCTTCGGTCACATCGTGATACACAATACCACCGTGAGGCGTAACCGTATCCACCACCCACTTAGGATTGCCGAGTGAGGTAATGAAAAATCGCACGCCCTCCTCCAAAGCAATATCAACCCACTCTACCATTTTATCGTGATAACGTTTTGAGGATTTTTCTATCAGCGCATTCATGCCGATGGGTTTATCCGTTAATGCTTTAATATCGCGTAGCGCTTGTCTAAAATCTTGCTTGTGAACGAAGGTGATAGATACCGGTTGTACAATACCAATGCCCCCTGCTTTGGATACTGTTGCAACCAATTCTAAATTAGAACAGGGGTACATGGGTCCACATATAAGTGGCACTTCAATATTTGTATGTTTTGTAAAAGTCGTCTCTAAAGCTGATGACATCTATGCCTTATCCTTCTCTTTTTTCTTCTTTAGGTGATAATCGCCAATGTACTTTCACACGAGAAACTGTTTCTCCGTCAGCATCTCTTATTTCTGCCAATGCGAGACTATTAACTGATTCAGTAATATTCTCAGGTGGCGTAGCACTACCCTCTGCAATCAATCGACCGCGAGCTTTTTTGATGTACTCAATATCAAGGTTAACAACGATAGCTCGCGTATTGACTGGTATTGCAGAGATCATTGCCAAACCACTGGCAAGCTCCCCTAAATTTGCCAATGCAATGGCGTGTACTGAATTAAGGTGATTTCTAACCGAACGACGATCTTTTAACATAACTTGGGCAGAACCTGGCGTCAGACTAAGAACCTCTGCTTTTATGCTACCTGAATATGGAGCTGTACGCCCCAATACATAACTGAAAAATTTACGCCCCAAACTACTACCACCATAACGATTCCACATCGTTATTAACCGTTGTTCTGGAGGCATACTTGTGACGCTATGAGTTACTTCTGAAGCCAATAAACTACCCTATATAAATGAACCTATGATTATTATTTAGTATAGTCAACATTCATCAGAATGCTTTGAAATTATTGGGTTTTTTAGATTTTTTTCAAATCGTCTAACCCGTGAATGCTTTGTCAGAATTTAAATATTCAATTTCAGCAGGAGAACTAGTACGACCCAATGCCTCATTGCGATGTGGAAAGCGCCCAAACTGTTCAACTATATTGCGATGATGCTTTGCAAACTTTAGATTTCCTTCTAATTTAGCTTTATCGAAACAACTGACGGCTAAACCTTGATCATCCATGTTTTCGCTATGCATTAATGGCATATATAAAAAAGATACGCGATCATTGCTAATTTCATTATCCAAACCTGCTTTAATCGCGTGCTTTGCGATGCCCACCGCTTGTTGCTCAGTACCAAAACTCTTCGCTTCACCACGAAACATATTCAAAGGCAATTGATCTAAAAGAACACACAAAGCAAGACAGCCATCTGCGCTATCTTTCCAGCTATCAAATTCACCTGATTTTGCTTGCTCCCACACTGCTTCATAGTTATCTGTAATCTGCTGATCAACTTCTGGCGTAGAACTAAACCAATGATCTCTGATGGGCTTTGTGAACCAGAAATCTAATACTTGTTCTACTGTGGTTTTATTTGTCACTACCTGCTCCTTAGTGTTCACCGTGAACTTGAATCTATTATTGCCCAAGCCACATCCATTGCTTGCTTATTCTCAACTACATCATGTACCCGAAATATCTGTACACCTGCTTGCACGCCCAGAGCCGTCGTTGCGCAAGTTCCAGCCACGCGTTGCATCGGGTCATTTTCACCCAGAATTTCGCCTAAAAAGCGTTTTCGACTAGCGCCTAATAACACTTGGTACCCCAAAGAAACTAATGACTCTAAGTCTGCCAACAATTCAAGATTATGATTGAGGTTTTTACCAAACCCAATACCAGGATCAAGGATTATATTTTGTTTATTTACGCCTGTATCTAAGGCTAATTGTGCACGCCCTTGCAAATATTCCCTTACCTCTAAACAAACATCATCATAAGCGGGGTTCTTCTGCATTCGATCTGATTTACCTTGGCGATGCATGAGGATAATTGGGCTATTTTTCTCTGCTGCCAGTGCAATCATTCGATCAGACGCTTCACCCGCAGAAATATCATTGATCCAGTTTGCACCTGCCTCTAGTGCTTGTTTTGCTACTTGATAATCGGTGGTGTCGATGCTGATTATGATGTCTTTTATGGATGACTTTCGTATGCCTTCGATGACTGGCATTACTCGTTCGAGTTGTTCCTGTGTGGAGACTTCCTTTGCATCTGGGCGGGTGGATTCGCCACCTATGTCGATGATGCTTGCGCCTTGATTTGCCATTTCGATAGCGCGGTTTATGGCTTTGGCGGGGGTGCTGTGTTGTCCGCCGTCGGAGAAGCTGTCGGGAGTTACGTTTAGGATTCCCATTATGAGGGGGCTTTTAATTGCAAATTTCATTTTTGTCGTGGTTTGTTTAGTTTTACTTTATTAAA
>CAZSXI010000118.1:5301-6721 GCA_964611045.1 uncultured Cocleimonas sp.
AGTCCACCCCCCTCATTTTTTAACGTTTTGTAATCAATTTACACATAATTTCAAATACAAATCAGCAAAAAATAGGGGGGGGTGGACTGACAAAACACTAAAAGATAGAGCCAAAATGCTCAATATTGGGCAAAAACCCTCTTCCCTACCCTCTTCTGAGCGAAAAAGTGCTAAAAACCAAAAAATGGAGGCTCTGCTGCCGCTGGAAGGGAAAATTCTGACGGATATTCAACACTAACAAAGTATAAGCCACAGGCTGGTGCGGTTATTCCTGCTTGTGTACGATCTTTTACGCTTAAAAGCTCAGAAAACCACTCAGATTTACGTCTTCCATCACCTACTTCAAACAAACTTCCTACTATATTTCGTACCATATGATGTAAAAATGCATTAGCGATTATATCGACATAGACGAATGTTCCTTCGCGCGACACGGTGATACTTTGCAGTTCTCGCATGGCATGTTTTGCCTGACAACCTGCTGCACGAAAGCTGGAAAAGTCGTTTTCACCTAACAATCTATTGGCGGCATCTTGCATACTTGTTTCATCAAGATCATCACGATACCAGCAGACTTTTTTATGGAGTATTGCAGGGCGTATTTTATGATTAAGAATGATGTAGCGATAACGTCTTGATTGCGCTGAAAAACGCGCATGAAAGCTTTCATCTATCAGTTGAATCCAGCGCAATGCAATATTGTCTGGCAGATTAGTATTACAACCCATGCGCCATGCTTTTTCATTACGAACCGCATCGGATTCAAAATGAACGATTTGCCCTATTCCATGCACGCCACTGTCGGTTCTACCGGCACAGGTGAGTTCAATTGGGTGATTGGCGACGCTGGAAAGCGCTTTTTCGACTTCTTCTTGTACTGAAGGTGAGTCTTTGAGGCGTTGCCAGCCACAGTAATCTGTTCCATCGTATTCTATACAGGCTGCGTATTTAGTCATTAAGGAGTTTCTATTTAAGTTTTATAAAATTTTGTGAGTCTACAAGCTATCATATCCTAGGCGTGCTTTGCAGAGAATGGATCTTTCTAGCATGGTGCAACAAACCTTCACAAAAAGCACAACAACGAAGATGATAGCTTGTAGACTTACCCAAAGGGATTTATCAAAAATTATAAAACTTAATGAGAGACTCCTTCTGTATAGCGTTTCTATAAATATCAGGCACAAAAAAGCCGGAACAAGCCCGGCTTTTTATGATGCAGATTAATTACTAGCCAGTTTGACCCAATAGTTCTTCCGCTTCTCTCTTCTGGTCATCGCTACCGTCCTGCATCACTTCTTCAAGTGTGCTTCTAGCGCCTTCGATGTCACCCATATCAATGTAAGCTTTGGCTAAATCAAGTTTAGTGTCGATTTGAGTTTCTTCAATGGCATCAGCATCATCGTCAAGATCTAAGAATGAT
>CAZSXI010000119.1:0-6683 GCA_964611045.1 uncultured Cocleimonas sp.
CTAAATCTGACATTAATGCAGGTATCAGTAGAAGCAGTATGGTATTTAGTCTTAGGCCCCTCGGGGCAAGCTAATAATTAATGCACCGCTAATCTTATTAAGTTATAAATAACGTCTCGTCTATATTAGAATCAGAGGACTAAAAATAATAATAACAATGATGTAATTTTTCTAATGAAAGACAATGATGTTCTTCAAAGTATTGATACTGCCTACGATGAAAGCAAATGCTTGCTGGATAGCGCGTTATTGATAGAAACAAATGAAATAGGGGGGAATGTAAGAGTACCTACCTCATTTATGAATAGCGCATTTGGACTGTGGCTCTATACAGATGGTCTTTCTCTTGCTAAAAATCCATTGTTTGACTCTATGGTGGAACAGCATCAGTTGGTTTATGGTGGTTATTCTAAGTTGTTTCATGGTGCGAAAGAGAATATTGATGTATCAGAATTATTTGCTGATTTTGAGAATACTGTCAAAGTCTTTCATGAAAAATTAGACGAAGTAAAAAAAGAATTTAACGATGATCCGCTAGAGCCCCTATCTACAAATAAAATAGAGTCAAAAGAAGATAGCTTGCCTCAAACTAATAATGTCGAGTCTGTAAAATCTGATAAGTCTAAAGTTCAAGCTAAACAAATAAGTAATCCTTTATCTGTAGCAGATAAAGGATTGAGTAAAACGGAAGTATTATTAGAAAGATTACAAAATGAAAAGAAAATGTCGAACGCAGTTTCTTCAGTATCGTCATCTCATAGTACGCATAGCCAGAAATCTAAAACCGATTCATCAGAAGAATATTTAAGCATTCACGATGAATTACAAAAGGAAAATCAAAATCAATTAGAGTTGCAACAAGAGCTTATTGAGCAAGAGCTTGTCCAAGTTAAAGACCGTCAAAGACTATTCACTAAAACGATTAATCAACTCGATTATCATCATCTATTAAAAGAGAAAGAAAGCAAAATCGCGGTCAAGGATTGCAAAGGTAAGCTTTCTCAAAACTCGGTATTAAAGAAAAAGAAAATAAGTGATTTAAAAGAAATTGAGACTAAACGAGAAAATACTCAGCAAGAATTCGAAGGAATGGAGCTTGCAAGTATTGAGTTTGAAAAAACGAATATTAGCGAGCGCGCCAAAGAAGAAGAGATATCTGATCAATTAGACCAAGAGTTAAAGCAGGCAGACAAAGACCATAAAAAAATAATCAGTCAACAGGCTAAAAAGAAAAAGATTCTGGACGATTTGAAAAAGCGTGTTCAGGAGGTTGAGAGAGAGCTAGATACTCTGGCAGACGATGAGCTTGAAATTAACAATGAACAAGAACTAATATCAAGTAAAAAATTTAAAGCACAGCGTGAGATTGAAAAAAAGCTAGTCAAACAGCATCAAGATAGGGAGCACTATTTGCAGTTGGAAGAATTAAAGTTCCAAAGCCTACAACGTGTGAAAAAGCAGTATTTCTCTACACAGCAAGAAATTTTACATCTTGAGCATGAGCAGAAAAATATTGTGCAAGGGAAAAAACATTCAGAATTAATCAGGCTAAAAGAAATAAAACAAATACAAGGGCAGCGAGATATAAAGCAACAAATGTTGGATGTGCTTGAGGTAGAATATAAACATAAGAAGTTGGCATTAAAGAAAATAATAAATGAGCAACAGGTGGCGCAAGTAAATTCTGTTGACGAGACGGCTGATGAGATGAAAGCGCTTTTTGCATTAGAGGTTTAATGGGCTGAAAAAACCAGTTATAAAACTCGGTTGTTTGCCTATATTGTGGATATTTTTTGGTAGGGGGAGAGGAGCATCTTATAATTGAAGTGTATTTTCAAGTAGGTAAACGGTTGACACGAGGTGTTACAGTCACTATATTAGCGCCCCTCGACGAAAGTCGTCTCGGCTATATAGCTCAGCTGGTTAGAGCACATCACTCATAATGATGGGGTCCCAAGTTCGAATCTCGGTATAGCCACCATATTTAAGAAAACCCTGGTTAGTTTTAGGCGCAGGAAAGATTCCCTGTAAACTTTTAGTAGTAAGTGGTAATAGCTGGCTATTGCAATGAGCTTCGAAAAGATTATGGGGGGAGTTTTAACTTGCCTAAACTAATTTGACTTGATTAGGGGGTTCTTCAAAAAGACCGTGTGAAAGCATGGTCTTTTTTATGTCTTTCATTTATATAATAGCGTGACCTAAACGGGTTAAATAGTAAAAGTACAGGCTACAAATCGGCAAAAAAGAAGGGGGGTGGACTACTCAACAAAGCTTTTAACGATGAATATCTCTAAAAACCACGCTAAACCCTTAAAAGCACACTATTTCAGGGGTGTATTTTCTTCAAAATCCGTATTATTATGTCGAACTTTAGCCCATTAGTTGTGGCCCTTGTGAATAGGTAGGAACGATAAGTGAAATTATCAGGTGCGGAGATATTCATCGAATGTCTTAAAGCAGAAAATGTAGATACCATTTTTGGTTATCCCGGTGGTGCGGTTTTATTTCTTTATGATGAGCTTTATAAGGCAGAAGAGCGCGGTGATATTCGGCACATTCTAGCAAGACATGAGCAAGGTGCAGTGCACGGTGCTGAAGGTTACGCTAAATCAACAGATAAACCCGGTGTGGCGATTGTGACATCTGGTCCTGGTGCGACCAATGCTGTCACAGGTATTGCCGATGCGTATATGGATTCTGTACCGCTGGTTGTTATCACGGGTCAAGTTCCATTAGGTTTGATTGGCAAAGACTCATTTCAAGAAATCGATATTGTTGGTATTACGCGACCTTGTGTAAAACATAATTTCCTCATCACTAAAATTGAAGACATTGCACCAACAATGAAAAAAGCATTTCATATCGCAATGTCGGGTCGCCCGGGTCCTGTACTTGTCGATATTCCTAAAGATCTAACAAACCCTGCTGTTGATAAAATCGAGTTTGATTACCCTAAAAATTTAACAATGCGCTCTTATCAACCGACTGTAAAAGGCAATAAGAAGCAGATCAAAACAGCTTTGAAGATGATCGCTGAAGCGAAGAAGCCCATTTTGTATGCTGGCGGTGGCGTTGTTTCTGCAAAAGCACATAAAGAGCTTACGGAGTTTGGACAGGTATTTAATTTTCCTGTCACTAATACGTTAATGGGCTTGGGTACTTATCCTTCGAACGATAAGCAATATATAGGTATGTTAGGAATGCATGGTACGTTTGAAGCTAATCGTACCATGCATCATGCAGATTTAATTATTTGTGTGGGTGCGCGTTTTGATGATCGCGTAACGGGTGATTTGAATAAATTTTCACCCAACGCAAAAGTGATTCATATTGATATTGATCCAGCATCAATTTCTAAAAATATCAAAGCGCACAATCCGATTGTGGGTGATGTAAAAGAAGTGTTGAATTCGCTCTTTGAGATAATGAAAGAGCAGGAAATAAAACCCAACAAATCAGCGTTTGATGCTTGGTGGAAAGAAATCAAAGAATGGCAGTCAGTAAACTGTTTGGCTTACGATCAAGACGATAAGATCATCAAAGCACAGTACGTGGTCGAGAAACTATGGGAAGTCACTAACGGTGATTCTTACGTTGCTTCTGATGTGGGTCAACACCAAATGTTTGCTGCGCAATATTACAAATTTAATGAGCCAAACCGCTGGATAAACTCTGGCGGTCTTGGCACCATGGGTTTTGGTTTGCCAGCGGCCATGGGCGTACAACTTGCACATCCAGAAGAGGTGGTGAGTGTTATCACGGGTGATGGTAGCATCCAAATGTGTATTCAAGAATTGGGTACGTGTAAGCAATATGATTTGCCTTTGAATATTATAAACTTAAACAATGGTTATTTGGGTATGGTGCGCCAGTGGCAAGAGTTCTTCTATGAAGAGCGTTACGCGATGACCTATAACCAATCGCTACCTGATTTTGTAAAACTTGCCGAAGCTTATGGTCATGTGGGCGCACGTATCGAAAAGCCATCCGATGTAGAAGGTGCATTGCGCGAAGCGATTAAAGATACTAAGCGACTGCACTTCTTAGACTTTGTGATCGAAGAGCAGGGCAATGTTTACCCAATGATCCCTGCGGGCTATGGCCACAATGAAATGTATCTTAATAAGCAAGATGCAATTGATGATATGAACGGTAAAAAGTGAGCGGTATAAAGCATGTTTAAGACTCAAAAAGAAGAGAAGCAAATAAGAACAAGGCATATCCTTTCCCTTCTAATGGAAAATGAGACAGGCGCGTTGTCGCGTGTATCTGGGCTTTTTTCACAGCGTGGCTACAATATTGAGTCACTAACCGTAGCGCCAACAGATGACCCAACCTTGTCACGCATGACACTGGTGACAAAAGGCAACGATGCTTCTATCGAGCAGATTATTAAACAACTTAATAAGTTGGTCGATATTGTAAAAGTGATGGAGCTATCAGATTACGCACATATCGAACGTGAAACGATGTTTGTAAAAGTTGCCGCGACCAATATGGAATCGTGTGCATCTATCAAACGTATGGCAGATATATTTCGTGCCAATGTGATTGATGTGAAAAACAAAATGTACACGATTGAAATTACAGGTCGCCCAGATAAGCTTGATGGTTTCTTAGAGACAATGGAAGATCATAAAGTTATTGAAGTGGTACGTTCTGGTGTAATGGGGATCACGCGTGGAAGTAATGCATTAAAGATCTAACAAATTATCCTCCAGTTTAAAAATTATTAATCTACGAATATTAACGTAGCTGCTCAGGTTGCTTTCAAAAGCCGTCAGTTCAAGGCAGAAAAATTGAAGTTTACAAGGCGTAAATGAAATTTTTTCAACGAAGAAATGGCGGATTTTGGAAGTGATATGAGTAGCTACCCTAAAGAGAAATTATTATGAATATTTATTATGACAAAGATTGTGACCTATCTATCATCAAAGGTCTAAAAGTAGCCATCATAGGCTTTGGCTCGCAAGGTCACGCTCACGCAGCAAACCTTATGGATTCGGGTGTTGATGTAACCGTTGGTTTACGTGTTGGTTCACCCTCAATCGAAAAAGCAGAAGCTTATGGTTTAAAAACAGCGGACGTGCCAACAGCAGTGGCTGGTGCAGATGTTATTATGATTTTGACGCCCGATGAGTTCCAATCAGTTTTATACCGTGATGAGATTGAGCCAAATATCAAGCAAGGTGCTACATTGGCATTTGCTCATGGTTTTGCGGTTATCTACAATCAGGTTGTAGCACGTAAAGATTTAAATGTAATTATGATTGCACCTAAAGCACCGGGTCACACAGTACGCTCTGAATTTGTACGTGGTGGTGGCGTTCCTGATTTAATTGCGGTTGATCAAGACGCGACAGGCAACGCAAAAGACATCGCACTATCTTACGCATCAGGCGTTGGTGGTGGTCGTACGGCGATTATCGAAACAACTTTCCGTGATGAGTGTGAGACTGACTTATTTGGTGAGCAAGCGGTACTTTGTGGTGGTGCAGTTGAGCTAGTTAAAGCAGGTTTTGAGACATTGGTGGATGCAGGCTATGAGCCAGAGATGGCATACTTTGAGTGTTTGCACGAGCTAAAGTTGATTGTAGATTTAATGTTTGAAGGTGGTATCGCAAACATGAACTACTCAATCTCAAACAATGCAGAATACGGCGAGTATGTTACGGGTCCTAAAATAATCAATGCTGAATCTCGTAGAGCAATGAAAGAAGCGCTAGAGAATATCCAATCTGGTGAGTATGCAAAGCAGTTCATTATGGAAGGTCAGTCAAACTATGCATCTATGACGGGCTACCGCCGTAATAATGCAGAGCACGGTATCGAAATCGTAGGTGCAAAGCTTCGTAAGATGATGCCTTGGATTGCCGCAAATAAGTTAGTAGATACGGACAAGAATTGATTTTTTTAAGGAGAGCCTGATCAAGTCGGTTAGAATTTAGTGCAGAAAAATCTGTCGCTATTTTTCACGAAGTGAGTCGTAATAGTCACTCTATTGCGCCGATCTTCGGGGAGAATATCGGTAGATTTAGCAAGCTAAAAATAATTGGACTTGATTAGTCTCACCTTAGGTATCGCTAAAAAAGCCCAGTCATTTGATTGGGCTTTTTTTTGGTCTAACAATTCTCAATGATTCAAATATTGACAAAAATCAGTAAAACTAACTTAAGTTAATTTTATTCGTATGTCCTACACTTATAGTCAGTCTGCAAGCCAACGGGTGGTAAGTGATTGGTTTGAATACTAATAAGAGTTATGGATGACTGGCACTGTTTTTAAGTGTAATAGCAAATTCTCAAAATTTTCTATTCCAGATATTCCATTCCCTGATTAAATAAACCTCTAGGAGAAATAAATTATGAAGATTATTCGCCGAGAATTGATGCTAAAAACGACGCTTATTGCAGGTCTTGCATTGATTTTCTCAAATGCTGCTTTCGCAGATGAAAAAAAGAAAAAGCCTGAATTGATGATGGGTGCAAGTGCCTCAATGCTAGCTAATACGTGTGCAGGATGTCATGGAACAAACGGCGTCAGCATGGGTCCTTCTATTCCCACTATCGCTGGTTTATCTTCGGTTTATTTTGTAGAAGTCATGGAAGGTTATAAAAGTGGAGATGTGCCTTCAACTATTATGGGGCGTTTAGCGACAGGCTATACCTCAGAAGAAATTGAAC
>CAZSXI010000120.1:0-2006 GCA_964611045.1 uncultured Cocleimonas sp.
GGCAGGTTTACCATTTAATATAATTTTTATATCTGCACGGTGTACACCTGATGATGTTCTTTTCAGTTTAAGATCATATTCTTCTTTTTGAGAATAAAACTGTTTTAATGATTCTCTATCCAATTGTATGTCTGCAGGAAAGCCATTATTAAAAATAAGATCAACTTTACCATCGCTTAGTAATTCTTTAGATACTTTTCCAAGTTCGTTTTTTAACTTATCAATCGCTTTAATTCTAAAGGCAGTGATACTTGGTTGTAAGTGGATTAATTCATCGGTCCATTTAGGTAGTGCATATTTATGTTTTGGATCTTTTAGGCAAAGGTTACGTTGCTTCAATATATGACGGTAACTTTTCCATTGTTCATAAAATTCTGGGTATAAATAAAATGTTATCCAATCGATAAATGATCTTCGGTAAGACGGTGCTCCTGTAATCAACTCGATAGACTCAGGATGCATTATGGTTATGGGTAGGTGTCTACTTAACTCCGCTTGAGAATAGACATCTTGTTTGTTTATTCTTATTCGGGTTTTAGAGCTGCTTTTCTCAATACCAATTTGTGAGCTTTTATTTTTAAAGTTTAAACGCGCAGAAACTAAAACAGCAGATTCGTTATGTGAAATAACATTATTTATATGAGAAGTTCTAAAAGATTTACCGCTGGATAATAGAGAGAGTGATTCAAGCAAGCTTGTTTTACCCGAAGCATTCTCGCCCAATATGATATTTAGATCTTCGGATAGAACAATATTAATATCGTCAAGTAATCTACAGTGATTAACATTTAGATTATCTATCCACATTACTTAATGTTTGTAATATTCAAACTACAAACGTATCGGCATAACAACATAACGCGTTTCAGGATCATCATCAGAATGTAATAGGGCGCTACTGTCTGGTGTTGAAAGTTCTAATTTGATGATATTACCTTCTAAATGGTTTACTGCTTCGAGCATATAAGTCACATTGAAACCAATTTCAAATAACTCACCGGTATAGGTGATATCTATTTCTTCTTCGGCACTTTCGTTTTCTGGATTATTTGAGTGTAGTGTCATAACACCTTCATTCAAACGCAAACGAATACCACGAAATTTTTCATTTGAAAGTATCGCAACACGAGACAAAGTATCTCTAAACTGTTCACGGTCTAATTCAATTGTGTGAGAACTATTGCTAGGAATCGCTGCTTGATAGTCAGGATATTTCCCATCGATTAGTTTTGAAGTGAACCGGATATTATCTTTATGAACACGAATATGATTATCACTGATCTGTAAAGTTACAGGTAACTCGCTGCTATTCTCCAAAAGTTTTGATAATTCTAAAATACCTTTTCTGGGAACAATGATTTTTAAATCAGTATCATTGGTGTTGTTAACACCCGCATCACCGGTCATAAATTCAGAAACGGCTAAACGATGACCATCGGTAGAAACCGCTAATATTTTATTTTCTTTGTTTATTTCAAGCAATAAGCCATTCAAATAATACCTAACATCTTGGTTGGCCATGGAAAAAGAAACTTTTTCTAAAAGATGTTTTAAACTCTTCTCAGGCAAAGTCACCTCTTGTTTTATTGGAATATCATCCAGTAACGGGTATTCATCCGCAGGTAATGTGGCTAATTCAAAACGACTACGTAAACCTTTTATTTGAAGTTTATTTTCACCATCCGTTTCTAATAAAATAAAACAATCAGCAGGAAGAGCCTTACAAATATCAAACAATTTACGTGCTGGAGCTGTGATTTGACCAGAAGATTCAGCTTGTATTTCTAAGTCAGCAGACATTTCAATTTCTAAATCTGTACCAGTGACTTGCAGCTTATTTTCTGTGACTTGAATGAGAATATTTTCAAGTATTTTGCTGGTATGTTTTTTCTCTACGGCGCCAATGACGTGAACAAGTTGATCAAGCAGAGATTCTTTCGATATGGTCAGTTTCATAGTTATATTAATATATATATTTAAAAGATAATAGTAGTAATAAGGGCACT
>CAZSXI010000120.1:2106-6679 GCA_964611045.1 uncultured Cocleimonas sp.
TCTTCTTTTCGTAATTCTTTAATTTTTCTGCATGCGTGTAGAACGGTCGTGTGATCTCTATTACCAAAAAAGGTACCAATTTCAGGAAGGCTATGATTAGTAAGCTCTTTTGATAATGTCATGGCTATTTGTCGTGGTCGTGCTATTGAGCGAGTACGACGTTTTGAATCTAAATCAGACGTTTTAATATTGTAATGCTGAGCTACTGTTTTCTTAATATTATCCACAGTGACCATTTTATCTTGGCTTGCAAGTTGATCACGTAGTGCATCGTGTACAAAATCAAGCGTAATATCTGTTTTTTGATGTAAACGTAAACTTGCTATTACGCGTTGTAATGCACCTTCTAAATCCCTTACATTAGATCTAAAACGTTTAGCAATGAAAAAGGCAGCATCTTTAGGAATTTCTAGATGATACTCTTCTACCTTTTTTGTTAAGATAGCAACACGTGTTTCAAGATCTGGCGGCTCAATTTCAACCGTTAAGCCCCAATTTAAGCGTGAACGTAGACGATCATCAATACCTTCAACATCGCGAGGATATTTATCACTGGTAAGAATAATTTGTTTTTGACCTTCGAGTAGAGCATTGAAAGTATGAAAGAACTCTTCAACAGAGCGAGTTTTACCAGAAAAAAATTGAATATCATCAATTAAAAGTGCATCAACGTTTCGATAATAATCTTTGAATTGATCAATACTATTAGTTCTAAGCGCAGTAACCATATCGTTTACGAATCGTTCAGAATGTAAATACACCACGTTTGCTTTGGGATTACCTTCTCTAATTTGATTGCCAATAGCGTGCATCAAATGTGTTTTACCTAAACCAACACCCCCATAAATAAATAGAGGGTTATAGGATTGACCTGGATTTTCACCAACTTGTTTTGATGAAGCAACGGCCAATTGATTTGATTTTCCTTGAACAAAGTTATCAAACGTCATAGTGGCGTTTAAATTATTTGAGAATGATTTTTTAGCGACAGTTGCAATAGAAGCTGTTTGAACAGGTGCCGAAGCATGAGAAGGTGAGCTAGCGCCATTAAAAGCCGTTGTGGTGCTTGTAGGTACAGAATCAAAACTTTCGCTAGAGTCTGTAAAAGGTATCCCACCGTTAACACTCCCGGCACCTATTTGAAGAATAACTTGAACATCTTCACTGCCAGTAATTGATTTTAATTTAGATTTGATAAGATCAAGATGGTGATCGTTAACGTGTTGATATACAAAGGTATTTGGCGCAAGTAGAACTAGAATCTTGTCATGTTGTGTGCCATGCAATGTCCGTAACCAAGTATTTATTTCTTGGTCGGATAATTCTGTTTCTAGTTTGTTCAGGCATTGTTGCCAGAGCATTACTTGACTCCTTTGGGCTTTATTAAGAGGAAATTTAGCCTCACGTTGTTAACGTGTATTATTTTGAAAACGCTAGTTTCGATTGTCAATAAAGTCAGCATTGCAAAGCATACAATGCTTAATTAAAATTATGGGTGTAGATTGCTGCTGGGGGACAGCTAACAGCTCGAATAACGAAAGCTTAATGTATCACTGTTAACGTTAAGAAGCTTACTCCTAATCATAAGTTATCCACAAGCAGTTTTTGGTTCATTTTAGTATAAAAACAATTTGACTTTTTATTGTATATAGCGTATTTTTTGCGCCCTTTTCGTTTATAATCACTTCCCTCTTTTTGATAGGTAATTGTTTAGTGAAGTAGCTAAATATTTGCTGAGTTAAGAAGTTGTTAAAAGTAATTTAAACGTTATTAATTTTAAGATTTACCACAGGTTTCGTCATGAAAAGAACATTCCAACCAAGTAACATCAAGCGTAAACGTACTCACGGTTTTCGTGCACGCATGAGCACAGTAGGTGGTCGCAAAGTATTAAAAAATCGCCGTGCAAAAGGTCGCGCTAGTCTTTCTGTTTAATTGTAATAGAAAGAAAAAGCAGCACTTTTAAGTAGCACTACTGGCTTTAAATATGGCAAGTACAGGTGATGACACTTCTAATTCTGTAAGTGATAGGGGTGATTTTCACCTAACGCGTGAATTAAAACTATTAACAGCAGAAAACTATCAAAACGTTTTTGCAAAGGCAGAGCGTTTTGGAAATAGATCATTTACGGTATTAGCACGGGGAAATGGCTTAGATTATCCACGTTTGGGTCTAGCTATATCTAAAAAATGTGCAAAACGCGCCGTCGATAGAAATCGAATAAAACGGCATTTCCGTGAAAGCTTCCGCTTAAATCAGCATAAATTACCTTGTGTAGACATCATTGCTATGTGTAAACCGAGTGCAATATCATTAGATAATGCTGAAATGCGCAAGCAAATAGACTCCCAGTGGCGCTTTATGCTAAAAAAATTCAAGGCATCCGCCTCAGATTAGGATAAGCTCCCCCTCATTCTCATCGTTCATAAATACAGAGCCATAAAATCATGGATCAACAACGTCCTTTTCTTTATCTTACATTATTCTTTTTAGGTTTTTTAATTTGGTCAACTTGGCAGGAAGAAAATGCGCCAAAGCCTGCTGCGCCTGTAGGACAAACAGCACAGGGTCAGTTTAATCAAAACAACCAAGGAAAATCAATACCAACAGGATCGAGCATTAGTATTAATGGCGGTACAGTTCCTGTTAGTACACCAGCGGTAGAAACAAATGCAGATACCCAAAAAATTCGTATTAAAACGGATGTTTTGGATGTAATTATTAGCACAAAAGGTGGAACGATTGTTCAAGCAGATTTACCAACGCATCCCATTAGCTTAGAGGAGCCAGATAAAGCAACACGTATTATTGATAAGGAAATGAAATATGCGGCGCAGTCTGGTTTAATCTATAGAGGCGAAAATGGTTCAGACTTAGCACCCAGTCATTACAGCAATTTTAGTGCAGAAAAGTTGGAGTACAATCTTGCGGAGGGTCAAAAATCAATAGAAGTACCCTTAACATGGAGTAATGGAAAAGGGCTTGTCGTTACAAAAGTTTTTGTCTTTGAACGTGGTTCGTTTTTAATTAAATTAATCCGAAAAGTGGATAATCAAACAGGCACAGTTTGGACAGGAAATGAATACTTAGAGCTAACCCATAAAGAGCAGAGCAGAGCAGGCAGTCTATTAGGTGGTGCAATCGCGTATATCGGCCCTGCATATTACAATAATAAGTATGACAAGGTTGGTTTTGGCGATATTGAAGATGGGGAACTTAAAGATTTAAGTAGTGCAGAAATAAATGCACTGACTGACGAAGAAAAGGAAGCTAGGCTAATAAAAGGCGGCTGGGTAGCCATGCTTAAACATTACTTTATTAGTGCTTGGATTCCATCAAAAGAAAGTATAAATACCTTTTACACGCGGTACAACGCATCAAAGGATAATTATATTATTGGTGTAAAATCACCTGTGAAAGAAATAAATACGGGGACAACGGGTGAGTTCACAAGCCATCTTTATATAGGCCCAACAGACCAAGCATCACTGGCAATAATATCGAAAGGTTTAGACTTAACGGTTGATTACGGCGTGTTCGCGTTTGTATCGAAACCTATCTTTGCAGTAATG
Organism: uncultured Cocleimonas sp.; assembly: GCA_964611045.1. Lineage (GTDB taxonomy): Bacteria > Pseudomonadota > Gammaproteobacteria > Thiotrichales > Thiotrichaceae > Cocleimonas. The sequence continues at coordinate 5,680 of CAZSXI010000120.1, forward strand.
AGCTTCATTAATAGAAATATTGTTAGCAACTGGGGTTGGACGATTATTTTACTAACACTCTTTATTAAAATTATATTCTTCTACCCATCAGCAATAAGCTATCGCTCAATGGCAAAGATGAAGAAGATGGCGCCAAAGATTAAAGAGATCAGCGAAAAGTACAAAAATGATCCACAGGCGAAACAAAAAGAAACCATGGCTTTTTACCGAAAGGAAAAGATAAACCCACTTGGTGGTTGCCTACCTATGCTTATTCAAATGCCTGTATTTATGGGGCTTTACTGGGTGTTACAAGAAAGTGTAGAGCTACGCCAAGCACCATGGATACTTTGGTATAAAGATTTATCGATAAAGGATCCAACTTTCATCTTGCCATTAATTATGGGTGCGAGTATGTGGTTTCAGCAAAAGCTTAACCCACCTGTGATGCAAGACCCAATGCAACAGAAAATATTTATGTATTTGCCCGTTGTATTTACCGTGATGTTCTTATTCTTCCCTGCAGGCTTGGTGCTTTATTGGGTAGTGAATAACTTACTTTCTATTGCGCAACAGTGGTATATCACCAAAAAGATTATTGGGGATACCTAAATATTGGTAGGCTAATGTAAAATTACTAAAGTTAGTCTAATAAATATGATCATTAGAATACTCATCGGCGTAATACTCTTTTGTATTTATAGTCTTATATTTACAGGAACCGTTGATTGGTTTGAGGGTTATAACAAGTCTCAAAGTTTAATATTTGAGGGTAAAAGTATTACCTCGGTAAAAGCATTTACAGGAATAGTATTTACCTATGCAATGGCGATAGGTAGTATTTATCTAATTTCTTTTACACAGGAGTGGCATAAAATATTACTTGGCTTTTGTTTAGCGTTTTTAACATTTTCAATATTTTTAGCATTCACTTAGCCTTATATAATTAGCTTTATGCTAATTACTAAAGATAACTATGGAAGATAACAACGATACAATCGCCGCAGTTGCCACCCCTTCT
>CAZSXI010000121.1:0-6669 GCA_964611045.1 uncultured Cocleimonas sp.
AAGCAGGCTTGCTGACATTGAGTTGTAAATCATGCAAACATAAATCAGCTTCGGGATAGAGTTCTGCCCGATTTAAACAAGCTTCAATTTCATCGCGCGTAGGGTGTTGTACATCTTTAAAGGCAATAAAATAAAGCAATGGTTGTGTGTTTTCAGGCCTTGTTCTTTTGATTGTTTTATCAATAAAATGATAACCAGCCTCATACGATAAATAACCACAAAGGTATAAACCTTCTTTTTTATATTGCTCTATTTGCTCAAGCGCTGGTGCGAGTTCGCTTTCTTCATGGGCAATGATTTCATGCTGCGGATTGGAAAAAAGAAGATTGCGTGACAGATCTTCAGATGATTTTGAATCATCCAAGAGCGCATAAGTGCTATCACTGCTTAATAGGTTTGCTAGGGTTTCCATAACTACGAGATAGTGTAGCTGTGGGAATCCAAAGAGTAACTATTTATTAGACTTTTCTTTGTCAATCGCAAGTTCTTTATTGTTACTAGTGGGGTCATTAGCTGGGACTCTAACTTTGCTAAAACTAGAGAACCCTTCCAAAATCAATTGACCAAAGGCTCTTGGCGATTTCCATGCCGTATCATTATTACTGCTCCATGATATTTTAGCATCACGTGAGTAGCCGTTGTCATCATCGTTGATTTGAATTTCAAATCCTAGCGTATGCTCTGGCTTTGGCCTAACGCGCAACGTTGCCCATGGAATTTTCACATCCAATTGATAGCCTGATGGATTCTGCCTCATTGAATATTTAATATCTTTGATGTCTTGTTTGGGTGTTTTTCCACCTAGACTGATTTTATCATCACCTAAACGAAAGCTTAAATGATAATCGTTAAATTCATCATAAGCCTCAGATCGGCTGGCATCGGCATCAATATATATTTCAATCGAATCATCTGCCCATAGCTCTTTTGAGTCTGAAACATGGGTTTCATCAATCACACCCACCCAAATATAAAGATACTTGTTATCCCAGTTCGCACGCCATCTTGCAGTCAGGTCAGACGGGTTTTGAATGGTTCCTTGGATAATTCTATTAATTAATTTGGCTTCTGTTTTATGCAGGGTACTTGACCCTGTTAATTGTCTTGGGATAATGGCAAAAGTTGCATTACTTTTATTTCTTTTACCGGAGATTAAGTGTTTAGGGATTCGGCTTGGCTTTTTAAGGCGCACCACATTTCCGCTGGAACAATTCTCCCACCAACACGGATTACCATGACTAAACCCAAGGAGTGCGCGATATTTTGGAGCGCTGGCAGGGTTTTCGGCAATATGCTCTTTTATGCCCCAACTACCGTGCCAAGTTGATGGGCGTGGCGCAGAAAATGCGATAAACAGTTTGCCACCAATCTTCTTCCAACCTGCTAACAGTTGGTAATAAGCTTGCGCCATGCGCGGGTCTTTATTCGCCTTGTAGAGGTGCGGAGTTGCACCCTGCGTCATAGAATGTGTTTTGTGATGCACTAGGTGTTGTCCGCCTTCATAAGCGATTAAATCAACACCAAAGCCTTTGGTGATTTGCACCTGTTTCTTTACAAAGTTTAAGGTGTTTCTAATTGAGTAGCGATTGTCAGGCGCGTAAATGGCTTTAAAAACATCATCGACACTTTTGATGGATGCCATCTTGTCTTGTGCAAAATGAAAGTAAGGTCCAACGGCGACTGCATCGACATCTTTATAGGCATTTTGAAAGCCAAGTATGGTTTCGGTGAGTTTCGTGTCGGTTGTCATTCCACCCATAACACGTATCAAACGTTTCGTGCTACCGAAGACTTTCTCCCATGTCTTAAAGATGTTTATGCTTTGCATAGAGTAATATTTTGAGCCAGCAATATTACGGTTTTTATCCAGCTTTAATTTATAGCCTGTTTGCTTCATGTGTTCGGCTTGTGGAACAAAAATATTATTCCACGTCTCGTTAGAATATTCGATATACACGCGAAGGTTTGGTTTGAGTTTTTGCTTAACCATCTGCGCAAAGCGATAAATAAAAGTATTGTCAGCGTTGTGTGGAATATTAAACCAAGGGTCAACATTGAGCGTGTTAGCAAGGCTTATCATTACCTCCAGCGGTACACCGCGCACACCTTCTTTGCCACCCCAAGTTGCTTTGCTAAGCGTAGGGCGATCATCCCATGAGCGAATATTGTTGCGAGTCACACCTGACATATTCATAAAGCGAATCACTTTAAAATCCTTCATGAAATTTAAAAACTCAGGATTGAACACAGTCGTTTTTTGCACAAATGATTGGTATTGATTAGGCGCACATTGTTTGTCGCTTGACACGCGTTTGAAAGGCTTGTTCTTACAAATCCCACCGGGCATTACGATGCGGATATTTCTAATATAATCTTTAGGATCGCTTTCATCGATAAATAACGTGGCGGTATACGAAGGATACAACTCGCCTTTTTGTGGCATAGGAACAAGCTTAATAATATCTCTGCCTTCTGACTGCTTAATCAGTTTAGCACTCGCGCCATAACGCAATTTGCCTTTACCTTCGTATAAAACGGTGTATTCGCCTTGAGGTAATGCATCGACAGGAATGTGACTCAAAAATCGCGTACCTGCCTTTCCACCGTTTAAGTTTTGTGGCCAACCATTCTTATCAAACTTCACATTGCCTTTGGTGAACCACGGGCGAGCCTCATCAAACGGCAAGGCATAACGAAATAAATCCACAAAAGGTATGCTGGAATCAACCTCCAATGCCTCATTGGTATTCATTCCAAGTGGTGATTTGAAATTAGCAGGTGTTTCCGCAAGCGCATAAGCACTTAGCCAGATCATTAAAATAATGCTTAATGATTTTTGTATGAATCCATTCATATTTGTTTGATTTTTCAGCTGCATAGATTAAATCAGACAAAATCCTGATTAATTGGTTCTATGTTTATTATGTAGAGGAAAAAAATAGCCCGTATTTTTTGATTATTATAGCGGAATTAGCTGACTTAATGCTTTGAAAAATACAAATCGGCAAAAAAGAGGGGGGGTGGACTATAAAACTAGCTATTTATTCGAAGAAAATGGCTTAGGTTCTTTTTTGTGAGCAGTACAAACGCCTCTATCTTTTACACCTGATAAATAATCATAAAAAGCGCCTGTTTCTAAATTAAACCAAACGACACTGTATTTATCTTGGGCTGACGGTTTTAAACCAGAAATAATGGGAGGTTTGCACTCGCTGATTTTTATGCTGGTGTCAATTTCACGCCAGTAAATTTCGCAAGGCTTTGTTCGGATACGAAAGGTGTAAAAGCCTAAATGGCTACTTGCTTTGACAATACAGCGATACCATTGTGCATCCGTTTCACTAGCAAAGAGTGTTTGACTCATTAAGCAGAAAGCTAGGATAAAGTATCGAGTAAAGGTTTTCATGGTTGTAAACGTTTGCTCGTCCAATCATTATTTTCACGAGCATATTCAAAACGATCATGCAGGCGATCTTCCCCACCTTGCCAAAATTCAATGGTTTCTGGCATAACACGATAGCCACCCCAAAAATCAGGCAGGGGGATTTCACCTTTTGTGAACTTGGTTTTCATTTTCTGAAGCTGGCTTTCAAGTATTTGGCGTGAGTTGATGGGAGAGCTTTGCGCCGAAGCCCATGCACCTAATTGACTACCACGTGGGCGTGATAGAAAATACTTTAGTGATTCTGCTGTGGATATTTTTGTGGCAGTGCCATTGATTTCGATTTGGCGTTCTAATTCTGTCCATGGAAAAAGTAGCGATACGTTTGGGTTTTCGCCAATTTGTTGTGATTTTTGACTGCTGTAATTGGTGAAGAAAACGAAGCCTTTTTCGTCAAACATTTTTAGTAGTACAGTGCGTTGCGTGGGTTTACCGCTGGCAGATACCGTGGCTAAACTCATGGCGCTGGCATCGGGGATATTGGCTTCTATTGCTTGGTTAAACCATTTCTCGAACAGTTCAAAAGGCGAGTCACTTAGGGCTTCTTTGTTAAGCCCGCCTTTTATGTATTCGCGTCTGTAGTCTCCGATGTCCATTTTTATCCTATCAATAATCAATCCTCGCCTACGCGAGGGCTCCTGTCAGGAGTCCCAGCTTAGGCTGGGAAGTCATTCTATGATTCTAACTCTTCCCAACGATCATACTTAGTTTTAAGTGTAGCATTAATTTCTTGTAGCTCATCAGTAACGCTAGCGGTTACTCTGTGTTCTTGCTTAAAGAAATTTGGGTCTGCCATTTGCGCTTCTAAGTCTGTGACTTTACTTTCTAGCTCTTCAATTTCTTTGGGGAGTTTTTTTAACTCTTGCTGATCATTGAAGCTAAGTTTTTTACGTTGTTCATCGCTTGGCTTTTCTTCAGCAACTGTATCTACTTTCTTAGCCGCTTCAACTTTCTTTTTAACAGACTTTTTTGTCGCAGGTCTTTGGCGTAACCAATCGTCATAACTGCCGACGTATTCGCTGATGACTCCTTCGCCTTCAAACACAAAACAACTGGTGACAAGATTATTGATAAAGGCACGGTCATGGCTGACGATTAATACTGTGCCAGTGTAGTTGAGTAACAATTCTTCTAATAGCTCAAGCGTATCAACATCCAAATCATTGGTTGGCTCATCGAGCACCAAAACATTGGCGGGTTTGATGAACAGCTTTGCCAATAAAAGGCGATTACGTTCACCACCAGAAAGTGCATTTACGGGTGAGTTTGCGCGGTCTGGTGTAAATAAGAAATCTTGAAGATAGCTTATAACGTGCTTTTCTTGCCCATTGATGGTGACTTTATCCGCGCCGCGATCAAGGTTGTCTTTTACGGATCTATTTTCATCAAGCTGGCTTCTAAGTTGGTCAAAATAAGCGACTTGTAAGTTAGTACCTTCAATAAGCTTACCAGAGTCTGCTTTTAGCTCACCCAGTAAAATTTTGAGTAAAGTGGTTTTGCCAACACCGTTTGGTCCGATCAAACCGATCTTGTCGCCACGTTGTATCAGCGCTGAAAAATCATCAATCAACACGCGACCATTGGGTAGGGCGTAGTTGATGTTTTCAACCTCAACTACGCGCTTACCCGTTTTTTGCCCAACATCGACTTGAATATTAACCGAACCTTGTTGCTCACGGCGCTCACTACGTTCGCCACGCATTTTTTCTAATGAGCGCACGCGACCTTCATTTCTGGTGCGTCGTGCTTTGATGCCTTGGCGAATCCATACTTCTTCTTGTGCGAGTTTTTTATCAAAACGGGCGTTTTCTAATTCTTCTGCGTGCAACACTTCTTCTTTGCGACGTAAGAAGTTTTCATAATCGCCCGGCCAACTGCTTGCTTGTCCACGGTCAATTTCAATAATGCGTGTTGCAAGGCGTCGTAAGAAAGAACGATCATGGGTGATGAATACTAGTGAGCCTTTGTAGCTTAGCAAGAAATCTTCTAACCAGATTATCGCTTCAATATCCAAATGGTTGGTTGGTTCATCAAGGAGCAGAACATCAGGCTCTTGAACCAGTGCGCGGGCTAATAAAACACGGCGTTTTATTCCGCCAGAAAGCTGTCCAAAATCCACATCAGGGTTTAAATCAAGGCGAGAAATAACCGTGTCGATGGTATTTTGAAAATGCCAACCATTACAGGCTTCAAGGTCATGCTGGATTTTTTCAAAGCGTTTCATCCAATCTTCTGATCCGATGTCGTCTTCTTCATTCATCGCATGGAATGCGCTGAGTAAACTGCCTGCTTCAGCAAGTCCAGAAGCAACTACTTCATAGACACTACCCGACATATCACGTGGTACTTCTTGTTCTAGTTGGGCAATTACCGCACCTTTTTCGATAATGATTTCGCCAGAATCTGCTTTGATCTCGCGGTTAAGCACTTTCATTAATGTGGATTTTCCCGCGCCGTTTCGCCCGATAAGACAGATGCGTTCGCTGGGATTGACGGTCATACTTAGATTGTCGAGCAGTGCTGGACCGCCGAAGCTGACTTGAATATTTTGTAATTGGATTAGAGCCATGAGCGTTGTTTGTTATGGACGAATAATTTGGCGGGTAATACTATCACGGATTACGCTGGGTTTTTGTGAATCTCCCGTGTTTCCATCAAGAATGGCATCTAATTTATCGCCTAGTTGTTCTGCTACTTCTGTTGCTGATTTTACAGGTGCTAAACCCGATAGATTCGCACTGGTTGAGACGACGGCAGAATCTAAGCTGTTGCAAAGCTCACATACCAGAGGGTGCTTGCTGATGCGGATGGCGAGTGAATCAAAACTTCCTGTTAGCCATTTTGGTGCAGATGCTAAAGCAGGGAATATATAAGTAGTTTCGCTGGGTTTGGTGAATTCTTTTTGTGCTTTACTTAGAGGTTTTAAATACTTTTCTACTTGTGAGAAATTAGAGGCTACGAGGATTAGTCCTTTTTCTTCTGGACGGTTTTTTATTGATAGCAAGTGTTGAACGGCTTCTGAATTATCAGGGTCACAACCTAATCCGTAGATTGCTTCTGTTGGGTAGGCGAATACGCCTCCGCTTTGGAAGATTTCTCGAATATCGGATGTTTGTTTGGTAGTTAGCATTGGCTTAGAGTGATGAATAAAAATACAAAACGGCAACGGTTCCACTCTAATAATCAAGTTGTCCGTTTAAAAAACAAACGGCAAGCTTGCTAAAAAA
>CAZSXI010000122.1:0-6653 GCA_964611045.1 uncultured Cocleimonas sp.
TGCCTAGGATCTGATGCCTTGTAAGCCAGCAGAATTTTATTGGACTTAATCAGAGGTCCCTTAAGTTATGAACTTAAAATGTTCTTGAGCCGCACGCAAACAACCAACACTTGCTAAGCAAAATTACGATGCATAATTGTACTTTTTTTAATTGAATCTTTGCACAAGAGTATGGACATCATTATTCTTTCTATTTACTCGCCAAGCGATTCCAAGTCTCAATCACGGTATCAGGATTCAGCGAAACGCTATCAATCCCCTGCTCCATCAACCATTCCGCTAAATCAGGGTGGTCCGATGGACCTTGCCCGCAGATTCCCACGTATTTTCCTTGTTTTTTGCAGGCTTCAATCGCCATTTTAATCATGGCTTTTACGGCAGGATTACGCTCATCAAAGCCTTCGGCGACTAATGCCGAATCACGATCTAAGCCTAGCGTTAATTGGGTCATATCGTTTGAGCCGATGGAAAACCCATCGAAGTATTCTAAGAATTGTTCTGCCAAAACCGCATTGGATGGCAATTCACACATCATTATATGGCGCAAGCCACCTTCGCCACGCGCTAAGCCGTTTTCGGCTAAAAGCTCGCTAACTGCTTTGGCTTCTTCGAGCGTTCTTACGAACGGAATCATAATTTCAATATTGGTAAAGCCCATATCATTACGCACACGTTTAATCGCTTCACATTCCATTTCAAAACAACTGCGGAATGTTTCGTCGATGTAGCGCGCCGCACCACGAAAACCGATCATAGGGTTTTCTTCTTCTGGCTCGTAATTTGTGCCTGCGATGAGGTTGGCATATTCGTTTGATTTAAAATCTGACATTCGCAGAATTACAGGCTTTGGTGCAAATGCAGCTGCTAGTGTAGATACACCTTCTACAATTTTAGAGACGAAAAACTCGCGTGGGCTTTCATACGCATCTATACGTTCGTGGATAATTTCTTGTAACTCAGTAGATTGTTTATCAAGCTCTAGTAATGCTCTTGGGTGTATGCCGATCATATTGTTTATGATGAATTCCATGCGCGCCAAACCAACACCTTTATTGGGTAGCTGGCAAAAATCAAAGGCACGATCAGGATTACCAACATTCATCATCACTTTTAAATCAAGGTCAGGCATGCTGCCGACTTCAGTGGTATTAATGTCAAAATCTAGAATACCTTGGTAGGCGTAGCCCGTGTCACCTTCGGCGCACGATACCGTGATCTCATCACCGTGTTTGATGGTCTTTGTGGCATCACCACAGCCTACAACCGCTGGCACACCAAGCTCACGCGCGATAATTGCCGCATGACAGGTTCTGCCTCCTCGATTTGTCACTATCGCCGATGCGCGTTTCATAATCGGCTCCCAATCTGGGTCAGTCATATCCGTCACTAGCACATCGCCTGGCTGAATTTGATCCATATCATCCAAGCTCATAATGATTTTGGCTTTGCCTGCGCCGATGCGTGAACCGATTGAACGCCCTTCTGAAATTACTGCGCCTTTTTCTTTTAGGGTAAAACGCTCAACGATATTGCCAGCTTGGCTTTGCACGGTTTCTGGGCGCGCTTGTACGATGTACAAACCGTTGTCATTGCCATCTAGTGCCCACTCGATGTCCATCGGGCGTTTGTAATGTTTTTCGATGATCACCGCTTGGCGCGCTAACTCTTCTACCTGTGCATCGGTGATACAATATTTTGTGCTTCGTTGTTTTTCAATATCGATGACTTTAACGGGTTCTTCACCGTCTGGATCGTAAACCATTTCTATAGCTTTGCTACCGAGTGTTCTGCTTAATACGGCAGGTTTCCCAGATGCTAAGTTAGGTTTATAAGCATAAAACTCATCAGGATTTACTGCTCCCTGCACCACCATTTCGCCCAAGCCGTAACTGCCTGTCACAAAAACAACTTTGTCAAAGCCAGACTCGGTATCCAGCGTAAACAACACACCGCTTGCGCCAATATCTGAACGCACCATTTTTTGGATGCCTGCTGATAACGCCACGCCTGCATGATCAAAATTTTGATGAACACGGTAGGAGATTGCGCGGTCGGTAAACAGTGACGCAAATACTTTGCGAATCGCCATTTTTATATCATCCAAGCCAGACACATTCAGAAATGTTTCTTGCTGACCCGCAAAGGATGCATCGGGTAAATCTTCTGCGGTAGCTGATGAACGTACCGCCCATGTAACCGTTTCACCGTATTGCTTTTCTACCTTTTCATAGGCTAAATCGATATCTGCTTCTACATCAACAGGTAAAGGTATTTGCATAATCCAATCACGAATTTGTTTGCCTGTTTTTGCCAGTGCTGACAAATCATCAACATCTAGCTCATCTAACAACGCATTAATACGATCACCTAAATTTTCGTGTGCTAAAAAACTACGATAGGCATCCGATGTTGTCGCAAAACCACCGGGCACTTTCACACCAAGGTTTGTAAGGTTTTGAATCATCTCACCGAGTGAGGCATTTTTACCGCCAACTTCATCGATGTCGTTTATGCCGAGTTGATCAAGCCAGATGATATTTTTTGTCTTCATTCGAGGATAGTTCCTATATTAAACTGTCTTTAATGGGAGTAATGCTGTGTTTTCGCACAATTTGTGCGGCTAATTCTTCAATGGATTGCGAGGTTACGTCGAGCGGCTCTAAACCGTAACGCTCGTATAATTTATGCGCTTTTTTAATTTCAGATTTGCAGGTTTGCAAGGATGAATATTGGCTATTAGGCCTGCGCTTTTCACGAATCTGTTGTAAGCGTTTTGCTTTGATGGTGGTTGCGACCAGTTTGTCTTTATTTTCAAGTAACACTTCTGGTAAATCATCACGGTCAAAATCATCATCAGTAATAGGGTAATTTGCAGCTTTAATGCCAAATTTTAAGGCAAGATAAAGCGAGGTTGGTGTTTTACCCGAACGTGATACACCAACGATGATTACATCGGCTTCATGTAAAGTTTTTAGTACCATCGCATCATCGTGCATCAGTGTGTAATTGAGTGCATCAATACGAGCATCATAGGTCTTTTCATTGACCAAACCATGACTCAAACCAGACTCGCGCGTTGGCTCGGTGTGTAGGTCATGCCCTATTTTGTCGAGAATACTTTCAAACACCTCATAATAGTGGCAGTCGGCATCCTTTAAAATCTGGTTAATTTTTTTCTCTGGCATGGTTGCGAAGACGAGTGGTCTAAAGCCCTCAGCATTACTAATTTCTGCAATCTCTTGTACCAGCGCGTTTGCTTTTTTTTCAGAGTCGACAAACGAACGCTGATGGTAAGTAAACTCAATATGTGGGAACTGTGAGAGTAAGCTGTGCCCAAGTGTTTCGGCAGTTATGCCTGTACTTTCTGATACAAAAAAGACCGTTCGTTTGCTGCTATCTTGACTCATAGGTTTGTTTTAGGTTCTCAATATTGGGAGCATAGTAGTTAATTGATATTTTACTAATAAAAAGTACCATTAAATCGATTATTTTCTAAAAAAATACAATTTTAAGTATAAATACCGAATTATTCAGTATTAATAAATTAGTACAAAGACTTTTATTATTATTGCATAAATTAATCATTAGACAATTTAATGCTTTCAATGTTTAATATTGTTATTGATTATAATGAAATGGCTTAAGTGATGAAAACAATTTACTACAAACAAAATAGACTCAAAAAGTTACGCGCCTTTTGCCAAGTTGCTAAACACGGCAGTGTCACCAAAGCAGCCGAAAAACTATTTGCAAGCCAGCCAACCATATCACTACAAATACAAGCCCTTGAACGCGAAATGGAAGTAACTTTATTCGAGCGAAATGGTCCGCAGATCAATTTAACCGTAGAAGGCAGAATTCTTTACGATTTGTGTGAACCGATGGTGCAAAGTATTGATCATTTACACGAAACGTTTAGTGCGCATTGCGGCAATTTAAGCACAGGTGATTTATCCATCGCCGCGGGTGAATCTACAATTTTGTATGTATTACCCGAACCTGTTCAAAAATTCACTGAACAATATCCTGGCATAAAATTAAAATTAGCAAACGAAACTGGGCGTGACGGCTTAGAAATGCTAAGAAATAATGACATTGATTTAGCCATCGGCTCAATGCTGGAGATTCCTGATGATATTGAATACGAGCCAGTCGTCACCTACAACCCTGTTTTAATCGCACCAAAAAACCACCCCCTTTCAAAAATTAAAGACGTGACCTTAAAAGATATTAGTCCCTTTGGATTGATACTCCCACCGAGTCATTTAAGCACATGGCGCATCGTGAAAATGGTATTCGCACAGCACAACACCAGCTACAAAATCACCCTAGAAGCAGGTGGATGGGAAGTCATCAAACGCTATGTAAAAATTGGTTTGGGTATCTCTATCGTGACGGATGTTTGTATCACAGACCAAGATCGTGAAGAAATGACGGTATTACCGCTGGATAAATACTTCCCTAAGCGTAGTTACGGCATTGTGACGCGCAAAGGTAAGTTCTTGTCTACACCTGCGGAACGGTTTATTGATTTGATGAAGCAATGTTATGAGGGTAACTCTGGGACAAGTAAAAAAGCTTAAATATTTTGCCACCCCCCCTCTTTTTTGGCATTTTGTAATTATAAAACAGCAAGCCGAGCGGAGCGAGACAATGTTGGAGCGATAGCGACGACTACCCGTAGGGCGAATAAAATGAGTAAAAACAAGGGGGGTGGCAAAGTTAATACTGTTTTAGAACCCAAGGATATCGGATCATATATTAACCTTATCTAAATCTTCCAAAGACCAACGTGGCATTGGCTTAATCTCTGTATCTTCCGTCTGCCCTGCTTTTAAACGAATTGCACCTGCGTAGGCTATCATCGCGCCATTGTCCGTGCAGTATTCCAGTCGCGGGAAGAAGCATTTGGCATCTAATTCACTCAGCTTCTCTCGTAAGCGCGTATTTGCGCCTACGCCACCGGCGATTACTAAACGTTCTCCCCCTATGCTTTCTAGCGCGCGTCTACACTTAATAAAAAGTGTATCGACAACCGCTTCTTGAAAAGCATGAGCGATATTGGCTTTATCTTGCTCAGTCTTTGTCGATTTATTCCAAGTGGTTAGCGCAAATGTCTTTAAACCACTGTAACTAAAATCTAGCCCACCTTGACGAATCATCGGACGTGGGAAATCATACGCACCCTCTTCGCCCTGCTTTGCTAGCTCCGCCAAAATTGGTCCACCGGGATAACCCAGCCCTAGCATTTTTGCAGTTTTATCAAAGGCTTCACCGACCGCATCATCCAGAGATTGCCCCATTATTTTATAATCACCAATCGCCTGAACATCGACCATCATGGTGTGACCGCCTGAAACCAGCAGTGCAATAAAAGGAAACTCAGGCGTATTGCCCTCTTCTAGCATTGGCGCAAGCAAATGTCCTTCCATATGATGAACCGCGACAGCAGGGATTTTTAAACCCCAAGCTAATGATCGCCCAATTGACGCACCAACCATTAACGCGCCGATTAAACCCGGCCCACTGGTATAAGCAATACCTTCTAGGTCAGATAGCGCTAAACCTGCTTCGGCAACGGCTTCTTTAATCAATGGCACGGTTTTTTGTATATGATCACGTGAGGCAAGCTCCGGCACAACGCCTCCATATTCAGCGTGTAGAGCCACTTGAGAGTAAAGTTGGTCTGCGATTAAACCTTTCTCGGTATCATAAATGGCAATACCTGTTTCATCACAGGATGATTCGATTCCTAAAACTATCACTGTCTTTCCTCTTTTAAAATCAAGGTTTCTCACAAATCGGCGCATCATCAGGTTTTTCAACACTACTCACGATCGTTTCTATAAAGTTATTAAACTCATCCATGCTAATCACACTTAGCATACGGTTCATCACTTCTGGATTGATCTGTGCGACGGTTTGCTCGCCGTTGGCTAGTTGAATGTAGATGCCTGCCGCATTCATTTCGGTATCACTATCGGCTAGATCAACTTCTAGTATTTTTTGTTCTTCTTCACCGAGCAACTCATGGAAATCATCCAGCTCATCCCACAGTTTATCACCAATCTCTTCTGGCGTTTCGATGACGATACTGCCTAATATAGGGTCATTTTTTTGCTCCCATGCAAGGTTTTTATCTTTGAGAAAAGCGATATATTTATCGGCAACTTCTTGGGTGAAAAATAAATATTCGAGCATATTCTTTATGAGGATTAATCCTGAGGACTAATCCTTCATCTCCCCACCAGCCGTTTTCATAATAAATAGATCCATCAACTTGGTTGGCAATAATCGTTTTAATATTCCCATAATATAGGTCGGTGTGGTCACATAATAATGTGCCTGCGGGCTTTTGCTTTCTAACGCGTGGATGACTTTTTTCAGTACAGCTTCAGGTGGAAGCGTGTAAGGATCAACCTTACCTTCTTTGGCTAATCGATCCAGTGTTTTTTTATAGCGATCACGGTGCACGCTGTCTTCCATATTCACATTGTCTTTCAGCGCCTGTAAAGCGTTGGCGCGAAAACGACTTTCAACAGGGCCAGGTTCAACCAAAGAGACTTTGACATTGGTATCGGATAGCTCCAAACGCAAGGTATCCGCAAAGCCTTCAATCGCATATTTACTGGCATTGTAAGCGCCTCGGAATG
>CAZSXI010000123.1:0-6639 GCA_964611045.1 uncultured Cocleimonas sp.
TCAGCTATTATCAAAAGGTGTAGATCACATTGGTATGCGAGCGCGTGATACTTTACGACTTGAAGCAGGGATGAATCTCTATGGAACAGATATGGATGAAAGTATCTCGCCATTAGCAGCTGGTATGGGCTGGACAGTGGCATGGGATCCTGCTGATCGTGAGTTCATCGGTCGTCCTGCACTTGAAAAAGAAAAAGCAGAAGGCTCGAAGATGAAGCTAGTTGGCTTAGTTTTAGAAGATAAAGGTGTGCTACGCGGACATCAAAAAGTCATTACAGAACAAGGTGATGGGGAGATAACCAGTGGTTCTTTCTCACCGAGTTTAGGTGTGTCGATTGCGCTTGCACGTATACCCTTTGCGGTTAAAGATAGCTGTCACGTAGAAATTCGTGGTAAGCAGTTAAAAGCAAGAATTGTTAGACCTCCGTTTGTTAGAAACGGTAAATCATTGATTTAACTTAAAGAAAATCAGGATAAATTAAATTGTCCCCTCCACCTAGCAGGGGGAGGGTTAGGGAGGGGGTAGAAAGCTTGAAGATAATACCAATCTTTAAACTTCTTCCCCTCACCCCAGCCCTCTCCCCGAAGGAGAGGGAGTAAGTAAATAGAATAAAGGAGTAAATTATGAGCAACGAAAATCCAAGTGATCTTAGATACACAGAAACCCACGAATGGTTACGCGATAACGGTGATGGCACTTACGCTGTCGGCATCACAGACCACGCACAAGGCTTACTAGGCGATGTGGTATACGTTGAGTTACCAGAGCTTGAAACAGTGCTAAACGCAGAAGAAAACTGTGGTGTTATCGAATCAGTAAAAGCAGCATCCGATATGTTTGCACCCTTAGAAGGTGAAGTAACAGAAGTCAATGAAGCGTTAGACGGTGAGCCAGAGTTAATCAACAGCGCGCCTTTTGGTGAAGGTTGGATTTTTGCAATTAAGCCAGCGAACATCGAAGATGTTGAAGCGCTAATGGATGCAGACGCATACGAAGCTTTTTACCAGCAAGATTCATAATTTAGTATCCCGCTTACCCTCTATCTCATCCAATTTCTAACTTGTACTTGGATGAGCTAAAGGACAATCTGAATACTAAATAAGTTTATTCAAGCATTTTTTAAATTCCCCCACTTTAAAGATTTACTATGAAAACCACGCCCCCAAATACATTAGCTAGCCTAAAACAATCTAACGATTTTACCTCACGCCACATTGGTCCAAACAATGAAGATGCCATTGAAATGCTTAACACCATTGGCGTGGCATCGTTAGATGAATTAATTGATCAAACAGTCCCAGAAAGTATCCGCACTCGAGAGCCGTTAAAGCTTGACGAAAGCTGTACTGAAAAAGAAGGATTGTCTTATTTAAGAGACGTTGCGAACAAAAACAAGGTCAATAAATCGTTTATAGGTCAGGGTTATTACGACACGATCGTACCTGCGGTTATCCAGCGTAATGTGCTAGAAAATCCAGGTTGGTACACGGCTTACACGCCGTACCAGCCAGAGATTTCACAGGGGCGTTTGGAGGCCTTGTTAAATTATCAACAAATGATTATGGATTTAACGGGCATGGATATGGCGAATGCTTCGCTACTAGATGAAGCAACTGCAGCAGCCGAAGCAATGGCATTATGTAAGCGTTCTAACCGTTTAAAAACAGATAAGTTTTTTGTCGATGAAGGCGTGTTTCCACAAACTTTAGCAGTGCTAAAAACACGTGCGCAGTATTTTGGTTTTGAGTTGGTTGTGGGTAATCCTAGCGACGATTTAGCACAGCACGAAGTCTTTGGTGTATTACTGCAATACCCGAGTAGTATCGGAAATATCACCGATATTGAGCCAATCATCACGCAAGCACACGATCAAAAAGCATTGGTGTGTGTGGCCTCTGATTTAATGGCATTGGTAATGCTGAAATCACCCGGTGAAATGGATGCCGATATGGTGTTCGGTAATTCACAACGCTTTGGCGTACCTATGGGTAATGGTGGGCCTCATGCTGGTTTCTTCGCGGTCAAAGATAAATTCAAACGTTCAATACCAGGTCGTGTCATCGGTGTTTCGATTGACCGACAAGGCAATCCCGCATTACGCATGGCGATGCAAACACGCGAGCAACATATTCGCCGTGAAAAGGCGACGTCAAATATCTGTACGGCACAAGCGCTACTCGCCAATATGGCAGGTATGTATGCGACTTATCATGGACCAGAACGGTTAAAAACTATCGCTTCACGCATCAATCGTTTAGCCAGTATTTTGGTTGCCGCAGTGCGCCAGAGTGATTTATCAAAAGCAGAGTTTCTTGTTAATACATCATGGTTTGATACGGTGACGATTGGCGTAGGGAAACATCAATCAGTGATTTATCAACGCGCATTAGATAAAGGCATCAACTTACGTCTTGTTGAAAACGATCAGTTAGGTGTGAGTTTTGATGAAACCAAAACAGTAGAAGATCTTGCCGAGTTATTTGATATTTTCTTTGGTGAGAATCATGGCTTTGAAGTCGATACACTCGATGCACAGATCGTAGCAGCAACATGTGAGTCAGGAATTCCAGAAGCCTATCAACGTACTTCTAATTTCTTAACGCACGAGGTTTTTAATCAGTATCATTCAGAAACTGAGATGATGCGCTATTTAAAGAGATTAGAAAACAAAGACTTATCCTTGGTTCATGCGATGATACCTTTAGGTTCATGTACCATGAAATTGAATGCAGCAACCGAGTTGATGCCAATCAGTTGGGCTGAATTTGGAAGTATTCATCCCTTTGCACCTGCGGATCAAAAGCTAGGTTACAAGCAAATGATTGACGAACTAGAAGGCTGGTTGGCAGAAATTACAGGCTATGATGCTGTGTCTATGCAACCGAACTCAGGCGCGCAAGGTGAATATGCTGGCTTGGTAGCAATCAACCGCTACAACAAAAGCATCGGGCAGGGGCATCGTAATATTTGTTTAATCCCGACCTCTGCACACGGCACAAATCCTGCATCAGCCGCGATGGCAAGAATGAAAATCTTACTGGTTGATTGTGATGATAACGGCAATATCGATGTTGATGATCTTCGCAAAAAAGCAGAAGAGCATAAAGATGATCTGGCTTGTCTCATGGTCACATACCCATCAACGCATGGTGTATTTGAAGAAGCGATTGTTGAAGTCTGCGACATCATTCACGACTGTGGTGGACAAGTGTACCTTGATGGCGCAAACCTTAATGCACAGGTGGGTTTATCAAAGCCGGGCAAATTTGGATCAGACGTTTCGCATTTGAACTTGCATAAAACCTTCGCCATTCCACACGGTGGTGGAGGACCAGGTGTTGGACCAATAGGCGTGCGTAGTCACTTAATCCCATTTCTTCCCGGTCATATTGATAACGAAGATGAAGCGAAACAGTCACACGCCGTTTCGGCTGCACCATTTGGTAGCGCTTCGATTTTACCAATCTCATGGATGTACATGAAATTATTGGGTAGAGAAGGTAATACTAAAGTTTCAAGAATCGCGATTTTAAGCGCCAACTACGTGACAGAGCGTCTTGCAGAGCATTACCCCGTGTTATATCGCGGTAGCAATGGCAGAGTAGCGCACGAATGTATTATTGATATTCGCCCAATCAAAGAAGCTTCAGGTATTAGTGAAGAAGATATTGCCAAACGCTTGATGGATTACGGCTTCCATGCACCGACTATGTCATTTCCTGTGCCCGGTACTTTAATGATTGAGCCAACCGAATCAGAATCTAAATACGAGTTAGATCGTTTTTGTGATGCCATGATCGCGATTCGTGAAGAAATCAGCAAAGTACAAAATGGCGATTGGACACTTGAAGATAATCCTTTAGTGAATGCGCCGCATACCTTGGTTGATTTAACAGAAGACTGGAATCACGCCTATGATCAAAAAATCGCAATCTTCCCTAAAGGCGTAATCGCAACCAGTAAATATTGGCCAGCGGTTAATCGTGTCGATAACGTCTACGGTGATCGAAACCTGATATGCTCATGCCCAAGTATAGAAAGTTATAGGTAGACAATATGGCAGGCAGTGGTAACACAGGCGTAACACGTTGGATAAAAGCACTGGGCTTTACCTGGCTAGGAATCAAAGCCGCCTATAAACACGAAGAAGCTTTTCGCCAAGAAATCTGGTTATTGATTGTTGCTGCGCCATTAGCAATTTGGCTAGGCGACAATGGCATTGAAATAGCCTTGATGATTGGCAGTGTTTTACTGTTATTAATCGTTGAATTACTAAATTCAGCCGTAGAAGCAATAGTAGATCGCTTTGGTGGTGAGATTCACGAACTTTCAGGTCGCGCAAAAGACATGGGATCGGCCGCAGTGTTCATTGCGATGGTAAATGTGGCTGTAGTTTGGCTATTTATGCTCTTTTAAGTGAATTTAGGCGCTACTTTAGCGTTATCTTTATATCCACCTCCCCCTTTTTTTGCCGTTTTGTAGGTAATTTCAAATACAAAACGGCAAAAAAAGGGGGAGGTGGACTAATAAAAACCCGTATTTTTAGTGTTTTATATACTCATCATGTGGATTTGAATCACTGCCATCATCCCCATGACGTATTTGGTGATGATCTCCAAACGCCATAACACCTAATTAATCATGTATATTCAATAGAACGCTATAGAGGTGAGCCTGAAATGAAACTGAAAATATTAAGTAAGAACTTAATTACATTACTCTTTATATTTCCGTTGGTTTTGTTCTTATCATCCTGTGGGCCTGTTTACAAAATAGGGCATGATCTCATCCCGCCTACAACAAAAAGTGGATTAGCTTGCACCAATGGTTGTCAGTCAAAATTACAACAATGTAACGTGGGTTGTGCGCGCCAATTTAAGCAATGTGGGTATGAATCAGAGCTAAAAGCAAAAAGATTGATGCCTTCACTATTAGAAGAATACCCACGACAATTGGAGTTTTGGTTGAATGAAAAAGAAGCCTATCGTCGTGAGCTAGACTTTTATGAATTCCGCCGAGATTTAGCCGAGTCACACAGAGATTTGTATTACGCAAGTTGTAAAAAATCAGGTAAGAAAAAGAGTCTTTGTGCTAAGAGCTATGTTTCTCATCCCTTTAGTGGACTTGATCGTCCATACTTTAATAAGGTAAGACCTGTAAAACCCACGGTTGAACGTGAGGCCGCAAAAATTAAGAAAGCAAGTTGTAGTAATAACTGCGCCTGTGATTCTCATTACCGAGCTTGTTTTTCAAGTTGTGGCGGTGTGGTGAAAAGTAAGAAAATTTGTATACGGAATTGTCCAAAATAGTAGAGGGTATGTAAGCACTGTAGGTTGGTGCTAAGGAACGAAGCCCAATAAGCCATAAATGGTTGCAATTAAATAGAGATCACGTATAAATCACGCATGAAATTTACCCCTAGCAAAATCCCTGATGTTATTCTCATTGAGCCTGCTGTATTCGGCGATCACCGTGGCTTCTTTATGGAAACATGGCAACGCAAAACCTTTGCTGAAAATGGCATTGATTACGATTTTGTGCAAGACAACCACAGTAAATCATCTCATGGAATCTTGCGTGGCTTGCATTATCAAATAGAGCAATCACAAGGTAAATTAGTGCGCGTGGTCGAGGGTACTGTTTTTGATGTTGCTGTTGATATGCGGATTAGTTCACCAACTTTTGGGCAATGGGTAGGTTATGAATTATCTGCTGAAAATAAGAGCATGCTCTGGGTGCCACCAGGTTTTGCACACGGTTTTTATGTGATGAGTGAATCTGCAGAATTTGTTTATAAATGCACCGATTATTACGCGCCAGAACATGAGCAAAGTGTACTTTGGAACGATGCAGATTTAGCCATTGATTGGAATTTGGTTGATGGCGTAGACCCAATTCTATCAGGTAAAGATGCCGAAGCATCGAGCTTTAAAGATGCTGAGAAGTTTGCATAATGGTTAACCTAAAAAAAGTATTAATCACAGGTGCCGACGGACAACTCGGTTACGAGTTACAACGTACAGTGCTAACAGATTATGAATGTATAGCTACTGATAAAGATGATTTAGATATTACCAATGCAAAAGCTGTTAACGCATTTTTAGCAGAACACCAACCAGACGTAATTATCAACTCAGCAGCCTATACCGCAGTTGATAAAGCCGAAGAAGAAGTTGATCTTGCTATTGCAATTAATACCACAGGCGCAGGTAACTTGGCGCAAGCGTCAAAAGACAATAATATCCAATTCATGCAAGTTTCCACCGATTTTGTATTCGATGGAAAAGCTCACACGCCATATCCTGTTGATGCACCCGCAAATCCAGAAGGCATGTACGGCAAAACCAAACAAGAAGGTGATGAGCTAGTTCTAAAAATCCTCGGCGATGATGCCTTTATCATCCGTACATCATGGCTATATTCCGCACACGGAACAAACTTCGTAAAAACCATGCTACGTTTCATGGCAGAGCGTGAAGAGCTAGGCATTATTGCTGATCAAATCGGAACACCCACATGGGCAAATTCACTCGCACAAGCCGTTTGGCAAGCGATTGATAAAAATATCACAGGCATACACCATTGGAGTGATGCAGGTGTTGCCAGTTGGTATGATTTTGCTTATGCGATTATGGAAG
>CAZSXI010000124.1:0-6638 GCA_964611045.1 uncultured Cocleimonas sp.
TAAAGTTGGGCTGGTTTAAGCTTTAGTCAAGCTTAGAGTTTTGCAAGAAGCTCTCCAGATAAAAAGAATCTGAATGACATTGTTTTAATGCGTTTGCCCTGGGGGAGAGGGGATTTTTCCTTTACTTTTTCGGTGTCCTTCCGTTTAGCTCTATGGCTTTAACCTTCAAAGTCCCATGGCTTTACGAATCACTTCATTCTTAACCAGTGGAATTTGATTAAACATCTTCATGCCAAAATTTCGCGCCGTTTTTACCGATGTTGCGCTGTGCCCGAATAATAACCTAAATCCTTCCATCGCTCGCATGGTTATTACATTATCGCCACGCCTTGCGCGTTCGTATCGTCTTAGCAATTTCATGCCACCTAAATCACCGCTTGAGTTTGCCACTAAATTCGCAAGCTCAACGGCATCTTTTAAACCAAGGTTTACGCCTTGCCCCGCCAGCGGATGAATGGTGTGCGCTGCATCACCAACCAATGCTATGCGTTCTTTCACATACGGCGTTGCTTGTGAACCCCGCAAAGGAAAAACGCCACGCTTGCCAACTTTTGTGATCTTACCCAGTTTATAATCTAGCGCTTCTGCCAACGCTTTTTTAAAGTCGGTTTTGCTTAATGATAAATAATAATCGGCACGATCAGAAGGCAATGTCCAAACAATCGAGCTACTACCATCTGACAACGGTAAAAATGCCAATGGCCCTGTCGATTGAAAGCGTTGCCATGCCGTAAATTCGTGTGGCTTTTCTGTTTTAACAATAGTGACTAAACCGCTTTGCCCGTAGTCATCACGTTTTACATCGATGCCTGCAAGCGTGCGTACTTGCGAGTTTGCACCATCAGCGCCGATTAATAATTTTGCTGAAATGATTTTGCCATTTTCAAGTGTGACGGCAACCTTGTCATCATCAACAATGAAGTTTGTCATTTTTGCAGGGCAAATAAGATCAGCACTGTCTAATTTTTTTAGGGCATCCGTTACTGCACGTTGAATTATATTATTTTCGACAATATGCCCAAGATCAGGTTCGCCAAGCTCTGCGGCATCGAAACGCACATTGCCATCTCCTGCCGCATCCCAAACATCCATTACCTCATAAGGCGATGCACGCATAGCTACGACAGCATCCCATCCACCGGCTTTGATCAACGCATTTTGTGAAGCACGGCTAATCGCAGAAACACGCAAATCGTATTCAGAGCCCGCAACAAATTTAGGCGCTTCAAAGGCTTCAATCACCGCAACTTTTCGCCCTGATTTTGCCAACAAACAAGCTAAGGTTGCGCCAACCATGCCACCGCCGTTAATTATGATGTCGTAATCTATATTGCTCATAACCACTAACCTCGCAAGCTCAAACCACGAGCCAAACGTGATTGCCTATAATTTACACCCATGCTTTGTCGCGTGAATAGCTTTCGCAAAGGTGGGAGACGATCAACTGCCAGCAAACCACCTGCGCGAGCATGACCCAGTAAAAAGTTGTCATTTGAAAATAGTCGCACCAAATAATCGGTATAGCGCACAGTCGTTTTTACATCGCCTGCACGTTGTGATTCATAAGCTTGAAGCAAATCAGTTCCAGATAAATCACCAATATGATTAGCAATTAAATCAGCAAGCACCGCAATATCACGCAAAGCCAAATTTAAACCCTGCCCTGCAACGGGGTGCATGGTGTGAGATGCATTGCCAATAATAACGGTATGTGAGGCTGTATTTTTATCGGATGTGACAAGCGCCAGTGGGAAACTTGAACGCTTGCCCACTTTAGTAAACTGCCCTAAACGATAACCAAATTCATCACCCAGTTTTTTAAGAAAGCTCGCATCATCGAGTGCCAGCGTTTCTTCAAGATCAGCCGTGCCATTTTTTGTATCGTGCGTCCAAACCAACGAACACCGATTATCGGACAACGGCAATAATGCAATCGGACCCGTGTCGGCAAAGCGTTCAAATGCTTCGTTGTTATGGGGTTTTTCGGTAGAAATATTGGCAATAACTGCCGTCTGATGATAATCAGACTGAGTCATTCCAATACCTGAAAGCTCACGTATTTTTGATTGTGTGCCATCAGCGCCAACTAACAGTTTTGCTGTAACCGTAGTTTCTTTTTTATCTTTGAGAAGTGTTATCTCTAAACCGTTTTTTATTTCTTTTGTGGCTGTAACACTAGCAGGAATAATTTGCTCAATATTGCTATCACCGAGCACATCGTAAAGTAGTTTGCCAAACACGCGGCCTTCAACTAAGTAACCCAACGCTGGAACTTTTTCTTTTATCGCACTTAACCGCGTCGCACCAAAATGCCCGCGATCAGAAACGTGAATTTTTTTAATAGGAGTCGTCTTAGATTCAAGTGCATCCCACAAGCCCATACCCGCAAAAATTCGGCTCGAACCATAAGAAAGCGCGATGGAACGATCATCATACGAAGGTTGCTCAGCAACACCAAACTTAAACGCATCAATAAGACCTATTTTCAAACCCAAGGGCATTAAAGCGACCGCTAAACTCGCACCCACCATACCACCACCGACGATAAGAACATCGTAATCTGTTTTGGATGGGGTTTGGCTTTGTTTGTTATTCATATCAAGCTGATTGTGACATAGAAGTTACTCTTTTTATCGTCCACCCCCCCCTTTTTTTGCCGATTTGTATTAATTTTTGACTTATTTTACGTACAGAACAGCAAAAAAAGGGGGAGGTGGACAAGAAAAAAGACATAAAAACTTACAGGAATGATGGCAATGCCAGTAAGTTAAGAGAGAATTCCCCTCCATCTAGCAGGGGGAGGGTTAGGGAGAAGGAGCTTAACTTACTGGCATTGGGAATAACGGTGATATTGCTCTGTTTATCCTGCCATCCAAGCTTCGATATCATCGACTTCTTTAATTAAATCTTTAGTAAGCACTTCATGACCATTTTTTGTGATTAAAACATCATCTTCAATACGGATTCCGATATTCCACCACTTTTCATCGACATCATCACTGGGTGAAATGTATAAGCCGGGTTCAACCGTCAATGTCATCCCCTCCTCAAGCTCACGCCATTCGTCATCAATCTTATAATCACCCACATCGTGTACATCTAGCCCTAGCCAATGACCTGTTTTGTGCATATAGAATGGGAAGTATTTTTTTTCAGCAATTAACTCATCGATGTCACTAATATCACCGTTAAGTAAACCTAACTCGACTAAACCAGCAGTAATAACTCGCACCGCAGCATCGTGTGGATCAATCCAGCGGTTGCCCGGTTTGCATTGCTCTATAGCAGCATGTTGTGCATCTAAAACCACTTGATAAAGTTGACGTTGTGGCTCGGTGAATTTTCCATTGGTAGGAAAGGTGCGCGTGATGTCGCTGGCATAACCTTGATTTTCTGCACCCGCATCAATCAGCAACAATTCGTTATCTTTCAATACATCGTTATTTTCAATGTAGTGCAAAATACAGCCCCACTCGCCACCGCCTACAATTGTGGTGTAGGCAACTTCCATGCCCGCTTTTTTAAACTCGTGCAGGTATTCCGCTTCGATTTCATATTCCATCATCTCAGGTCTACAAGCTTTCATCGCACGCTCATGCGCTCTAACCGACACTGCACCCGCATCACGCATCAATTGCTGTTCTTGTGGAGATTTGAATAAACGCATCTCATGCAAAAAGCGATCTAGCGAGATGAATTCATGCGGTGCTTGAACGCCATTACGAACCTTGGCGCGCAATGAATTCACCCATGAAATAACTTGATTATCAAAATTTTGATTATTACCGACACTGTAAAAAACCTTACTGCGATTCTCCATTAAGCTCGGCAAAATTTCATCTATATCATCAATCGGGAAGGCATCGTCTGCATTGTAATTTTCAACTGCACCATCTAAACCAACCATGCGCCCTGTCCACTGCTCGGTCTTCGGGTCTTTCTCTCGGCAAAATAAAAGGTATTCGCTCTCTTCTCGCCCCGGCAATAAAACAGCGACGGCTTTTGGCTCATTGAAACCCGTGAGATAAAGAAAATCACTACTCTGACGAAAGGCAAATTCAGCATCACTGTTGCGGTGTTTAACCTCCGCAGAAGGAATAATGGCAATAGCATTATTACCAATTTGGTCCATCAGTACTTTACGACGCTGCGCAAATTCTTTGGGTGATATTTTGGTTAACACTTTCATAGTTTCTCTTTTTTTGCCACGGAATCCACGGAAGAACACGGAAACAAAAGCAAATTTATAAAATAACTCGTCTGATTATTGTTTTAGGATATGAAAAATTAATCAACAAACCAAGCTTCATATTCGTAACTTTTAGATAGTTTAAGAGTTGAGCTTCATGTATTAGTACTAATTTGCTAACTGCTTTTAATTCAAGAATTATTCTACCTTCAACTAGTAAATCAATTACAAACTCTCCAGCAACATTATTCTTATAATTAACAGCTAAAGGCTGTTGTTTTTACAGCCCCCAATCCTTGCTTAATTCACTCAATCTCTAAAGCATTTTCATAAACCTTTTCTAAGAAACCCGCACCAAGTTCCCGATATACCTCGTAAACACAACCTCTAATTTTATACGTAAGCTCTTCATCTTCAAATATCTGTTTTTTCTCTTTTATTTTTCAATGTCTTTCCGTGGGTTCCGTGGCAAAAAAAAGCCTTTAATGAACAACGGTGGATTGCTTGATCGGCTGCAACTCTTCATTAATTAACAATACACCCATGCGGATGTATTCTCTGATTTCTTCAAAAGCTTCTTCTGATTCGTCTTCATCGCCAAGGTCAAAGTCACCCGATGTGCCAATCTCGGTAAAGTCAGCTAATAACTCGCGTGAATCTTCAGGAAGCTTACTGGTATCGCTAATGCCAGCTATGCTGGTACCTACGATAAATCCACTGCACCATTGTTGCAAGGCTACAACTCGGGGATGCAAATCCTCGTCTTCATCTGGCAGGAGCAAATTAAAGCCTAGGTTTGAATCTTGGAGCTGACTTTTAGTCAGGTCAAATAATTTACCAGAAAGCTCAATCGCTTCACCTTGCTTGGTAGCATGAGCACTATCGCTGGTATCAATCTCGCCAAAAATCATTTTAACCCAAGTAATTTTATCGGCACTAATATTGACCGTAAGCATTCCACAAGCAATCGCTTGCGCCTCTGCCGCATTGTAGTCTGCCTCAGCTTCTTGCAAGGCGATGTCTAAATCGAAATTTTCCATGGGTTTAGTTTAACGTTCCTATTGTTTTTTAACCATCCTAAAAACGAAGCTTATTTCAAAGAACCTCCAAGAGATTTTTTCATCAACAAGTCAATATTGTTTAGTTCTTTTATTGAGTCTGCGAAGATAATTCCATTGACTAAACTGAAAACTTCCACATTAGGTGGAGCTTCAAAATAAACCGCGCGATCAAAAAGTCGAGTGGGTACAAATATACCTTTTTCAACAAAAGAACTGAGTTGTTCCAATGCCCAAGGGAGGGCGCAATCACACTTCGCACTCCATAACTGACTCATACTAGCTCCGATTCTTTCTGATCCTTTTTCATGTATCATCAGTTGGGTAGTGGAAGCATTAATTCTAAAGTTCAAATCAAAAACAAATAATTTTCCATTAGTATCCATGCCAATATCAAAACCTGCTATCCCTCGATAACCTTCTTCATAAGCTTGCTTAGCAATCTGAAGAGAAATGTGAATCACTTGCTCTGGAGGCGGATGGTTTTGATCTATTCGATTACCAATTTGCTGCGCAGGCTTGTCAAATAGTTGAATTGCAGCACCAAGATAACGACAACCAGAATCAAGAATCGAGACGCCCGTACACCAGCATATGATCACATCAATGGCATCTTCAACTATTACACCATCTAGCTCTTTTTTTTTGCTATAGAACCAAGAAATAGAAGATTGCCAAGATATACTATCGTTAACATATCGAACATCAATACCAGCACCACTGGCACCATCTACACTTGCCTTCAGGAATACAGGATAATCTAGCTCAGAACTAGTTTCCTGCTTTAATTTATTGGCAGGAATGACGTAGCGACGAGGAAAGTGAGCTTGATTTACAAAGTCCGCAATATTGGCTTTGTCATTTAAGCGACCATAAAGCATCGTTGGCACTAAAAGATTATCTGTTTTGTCCAGTTCATGCATAGGGGGATAAATAGTAGCAAGTCTTTCCCCTTTAGCAATGCGCTGTCGAGCGTGATCTATTGCCTCCTCCACCGTACAATAAGTAAGCAAGACTGATGGAGGGAACAAACCTGACAAACGGATGAAGTCGAGAGCTTCAGGAGTTGCTACTGCTTTGTGACAAATAAGTGGCATATCGCACATAACACTCATGGTGACACCAGTAACAGTATCGACTGCAATAGGAGTGTCAAAGACCCATTTTGTAGCCTTTACGGTGGTTCTAGGTGCAAATACCGTTTGACCAGGATATAAATCAGATAGTGTTTCAATATTAAGTGTTTTCAGAGTTGTCATTCCTTTCCCCATCATTCATAAAGGAATGTATGCCCTCAGCTAGATTTAAAATATTTGCACTTGGGCTAATTGAAGATGTACTTAGTCAACCCTGAAAAACCCTATCACTACTGATATAGCACCACTAATAGC
>CAZSXI010000125.1:0-6601 GCA_964611045.1 uncultured Cocleimonas sp.
CGAACGTGGGTTTTCTTAATAATCAAAGCGTTAGAGCTTAATTCAACGGCATTGGAGAAATGGCTTAACCGCATGACGAAATTTTAATGCGTTTGCCCTGGGGAGGGGACTAAGAGTAATAGT
The DNA here is from genome assembly GCA_964611045.1 of uncultured Cocleimonas sp. Classification (GTDB taxonomy): domain Bacteria; phylum Pseudomonadota; class Gammaproteobacteria; order Thiotrichales; family Thiotrichaceae; genus Cocleimonas. Next base: position 124 of record CAZSXI010000125.1, read on the forward strand.
TTAAAAGTCTCGTTCTTCTATTTTAATCAATAACGTCTCAATAAAATCATCCATACTAGGTAAATCAAGCCTAGCTTCGCGTTGTTTTACCCCCCACATCGGCTCAGGAAAGAAACTATCCTCCTTAAACCGAGCCATAATATGCCAATGCACCTGCGGAACGTAATTAGCAAAGGATGCTATATTAATTTTCTCGGGTTGGTAATAATCCAGCATTTCCAATTCTATTAAATCTAATAAATGCCAAGTCTGCTGTTTGGTTTCACTTGAGCAATCAGTCATTTCCTTGCAAGTCTTTTGTGCAAATATCTTCAGCCAAGGAATTTCTGATTCTTCAATTTCAATGCGTATATTTTTATTGGAGTAAATTGGTTTCATAGTTTGTGATTATTTTTTGAAGACAGGCGTAAGATTATAATATAATTGCTTAATGAGCTACTTAGAACATATCGAAAAATGCAATCATTACAATCCCGAATTATACAAACCTTTTCGTATTGATGGTCAAGTGCTGGGTTGGATTGATGAAAGCTTTTCAAAGCACCTAAGTCGTTGGAATGAGGTATTTCAGATTAGCGATTTAGAAATAAACTTAAATTCAGACCTATCCACAGCCGAACAACGTTCAAATGCAATAGCTCCAATCCTAGAAACCTTGCATAAAGAAAAGGTGATTAATTCATGGGTGGGCGAGCTTTATGCTGTTAATCAAGCCTATGGTGAAGAACCTCAATTATTAATGGAGCGTGCAGCCGTTAGTTTTTTTGGCATTCGTGGTTATGGTGTTCATCTAAATGGTTTAGTCGAAAAATCAGATGGCACGTACATTTGGATAGCACGTCGTACCAAAGACAAACCTTTCTGGCCAGGTATGTTAGATCAAATGGTCGCAGGCGGGCAGCCAGCGGGAATAGGGCGTTTAGATAATCTCATTAAAGAATGTGCCGAAGAAGCAAGTATCACTGAATCAATCGCGAGCAAAGCGGAATTTGTGAGTACCTTGCATTATCGCGGTACTTCAACACGTGGCATGAATGTTGATACATTATTTAATTATGACCTCACTTTGCCCGAAGATTTTGTGCCTGAAAATACTGATGGTGAAGTGGATGAATTCATTTTAATGCCATTAGAAGAAATGGCTCAGATTACCGAAACCACTACTGAGTTCAAAGATAATTGCAATCTGGTTAATATCGATTTATTAATTCGGCGTGGGCTGATTAATGAATCCCATCCTGATTATAATGAGATACACAAACAACTCTATGCAAAAGCAACCTAAGCTGACGATAGAGGATAAAGGGGCTATGAAAAAACATCCTGTTTCATTGATTACTTTCTTGGTGCTATTGGTGGCTATAGTCCCCATTCTTTTATTTGTAGCCGATAAATCGTATACAGCATACTGGGATGATAACAGTCATCTTGAAAATACCACGGTTAAAAAGAAAGGATTAACTTCCGCAAAAAACCGCCAAAAAGAGTCAGATGCTCTCCAAATTATATCTAAAAAGCCTGCTTATTCAATTGATGGATTCGATTGGTCATTACCTGAAAACACAAAAATTGAAGAAAACTCAGGCTTAATTGATGAGTATGATCGTGACATTGATTATATTCGTAATGTCTTTGTTATTGTCCGGTGGGATGAAGCGAACCCAAAACAAGGACAATACGACTTCTCAACTTTTGAAAAGAATTTAGCCAGCGCTTCGCCAAAAAAAGCTTTAGTGCGGTTAGAGGTAAATTCAGCTTGCGAAGCACCAAAATGGGCATTGAGTAATTTAAGAAGTACTGATGATAAGTCACTGATATTTTGGGATAAAGTATATCTTCAACACATCACGCCGTTTATAAAGGCTTTTGCCAAACGCTATGCGGCTGATCCACGTATTATTGGCGTACAGTTAGGTATTGGTGATGGTGAGTATAACGGTGATTGTGAGTCTGGTAGTAAAGATGGTTGGGGTGAATTTTGGATGTATCCAAAGTCTATTGCAACCGCGCAAAAGAAGTTTGGTTTTAACCCCGATGTTTTTGAGCAACAAACAAAAGCCATAATTGACATGTATGCAACAGCCTTTGGTGAGCACAGAAGCAAGCTCGCGTTTACCAATATCGGGCCGACTTTTTCTTGGGATGATGTCGCCGACCCGTATAACGAAAAACTAAAATTGATTGCAGAACATACTTGGAAAGCAAAGCTGGGTAATCGAGATGGGGATATTGAAAAATGGATGCGTTTTCTTGATAAGACTTACGGTGTAGGCTTCACTACCTTAGAAGATGGAACCTGTGCAATGGATTTTAGCGAGGATTATGCGGCTTCAATACGCGGGCGATTCTGGGGATCTGAAAATGAGTTCTATGGCAATAAAGATTATGTGATTGATGCTTATGGGACTATTGAGAATCAGCCTTATCGTTTTTTAATCAGTTCTTTACGCGCCCTACAAATGCGCCGAAATTATTTTTCGGTAGCGGGTGACTCAATGGAGAAAATAAAACATCCCATTTATAAAACACAAGATTTCTTGCGCTATTTAACGAAGGTGATGGGGAAGCAGATGGAGAATACACCGGATGCATTTATCCTATTAGGTGAGCGTTATGTCACGCAGGGTCGCGCAAGTAATTTTGCTAATGAAGTTTGTGTTAAAAATAGTGAAAAGCTGAGCGAAAAGGCGGGAAGAAAAGGCGTAGCAATCCGATCATTTGGGCGATGGATAACGGAAGCTAGCCGTAGTGTACCCGCAATGAAAATAGCCATGCCAGCCAGTGAAAAATACTGGGGGCAAGATTTTTATATGCCTAACGGTGTTGAGCATGAATATTTTGCACGAAAATCACGGCAATTTGAATTTGATTTAAACAACAACTTAGCAGAGCTACGCTGTAAAGAAGGCTGTGACGCAGAGGTAAAAATTACCTTCCATGACACGGTTAAAACAGATTTAACGCTTTGGTATGATGATAACATTCATAACATTCATAGCACTCACAACAGCTATCAGCGTTTTAAAACGGAAGGTGACAATAAAATTAAAACGGTCACTTTTACAGTACACTCACGCTTTCAAAATAACTTGAGCGATAAAGTGCAAGAGCGAGACTTTATGGTCAATAGCAAAACCGCTGATTTATCTCTCATTATGATTAGAGTAAACTTTTTATGAATTACACCACCGACGATTGTTCTAGCATTTCCTTAATTCCTGTTACAAAAGCAGGTTTGGATGATTTCTTGGCAGAGCAATCAGATCTTACCGCTAACTGGGTTCGTCATAGTAATTTTAAGGCGAGCCCCCATGATTTTTGCCTAGTGCCTGATGAGGCTGGCAACACTTCTATGGTTTTATTTGGTGTATATGAAGACGGTGATAGCGACGCGGCATCAATCTGGTCAATCTCAAGTCTAGCTAAAAAATTGCCTGTGGCTGTGTATCAGTTAGATTGTGATTGGGATGATACGCAACAAATCCAAGCTATGATTGGTTGGGGCTTGGGCGCATACAGTTTTGATTTCTTCAAAAAAGACTTCTTAGATCAAAAGCCAAATCCACAACTCAAAGTGGTAGAAGATCAACTGGATACCATCAATGCATATGTCGATGCCTTTACCTTGGTGCGCGATTTAGTCAACACACCTGCTAATCATATGATGCCACAAGATTTATCAGAGCTAACGCAAGAGCTGGCACAACAACATAATGCACAGTTTAGTGAAGTGGTTGGCGATGCCTTATTAGAAGAAAACTTCCCTGCGATTCATGCGGTGGGTCGTGCCAGTGATCACCCGCCTCGCTTAATCAAACTAGAATGGGGCAATGAGAACGATCCATTAATTTCATTGGTAGGCAAGGGCGTCTGTTTTGACACAGGCGGTCTTGATCTAAAACCGTCTAAATTTATGCGTAATATGAAAAAAGATATGGGTGGAAGCGCACACGTATTGGGCTTGGCTCATTTAATCATGAGCCATAACTTACCCGTGCGAATCCAAGTATTAGTCGCTGCCGCTGATAATGCCATCTCAGGTGATGCATTTAGACCGGGCGACATTATCGAAACCCGCGCACACAAAACAGTCGAGATCGACAATACCGACGCAGAAGGGCGCTTAGTATTGTGTGATGCTTTAACACTCGCTTGTGAAAGCAATCCTGATCTCATCCTAGACTTTGCAACACTCACAGGCGCGGCACGCGTAGCGGTAGGCACGGAGATTCCCGCATTGTTCAGTAACTCAAACCAACTCTCAAATGACATTCAAAATGCATCAGAAGGCACAGGTGAGTTAGTTTGGCCATTACCCTTGCACAAAGGCTATCGCCACGAGTTAGACAGCCCCGTCGCAGACTTAGTCAATAGCACACCCACAGGCTATGCTGGAGCCATCACTGCCGCCTTGTACCTTAATGAATTTGTAGATGAAGATAAACAATGGGCGCACTTTGATGTCATGGCATGGAATACCCGCGAAAGACCGGGCAGACCGAAAGGCGGGGAAGCAATGGGATTGTTGGTTGCTTTCAAATTTTTACAGCAAAGATATGGTTGAATCTAATCCACAAAAAAAGATGATAATGACAAGTTAGCCAAGGTATGGCTTAATTCCTAGTTGTAATAAAGAACCTAGTTGTTACAAAAAATCCAGTTGTTAGAGAGAATAGAGAAACCCAATGGCAATTACCCCTAGCTCATTTCCAAATGCACGTATGCGCAGAATGCGCCGTGATGATTTTTCGCGCCGTTTAATGCGTGAGAATGTCTTAACGGTGAATGATTTGATTTACCCCGTGTTTGTTATAGAGGGTGAAAATCAACGCGAAGAAATCGCTTCAATGCCGGGTGTTGAGCGTTTGACGATTGACCTCTTAGTAAAAGAAGCACAAGAAATTGCTGAATTAGGTGTGCCTGCAATGGCTATATTTCCTGTAGTTGGCGAAGCTAGAAAATCAGATTTAGCTGAAGAAGCTTATAATCCCGAAGGATTAGCACAACGCGCAGTTCGTGCGATTAAACAAGCCGTGCCTGAATTGGGTGTAATCACGGATGTAGCGCTTGACCCATACACCTCGCACGGGCAAGACGGTTTGATGAATGATGAAGGTTATATCATCAATGATGAAACAGTTGAGGTGCTGGTTAAACAAGCGGTTTCTCATGCGGATGCTGGCGCTGACGTAGTTGCACCGTCAGATATGATGGATGGTCGTATTGGTTCAATACGTGCGGCACTGGAAGAAGCAGGGCATACCAATACACGCATACTGGCATATTCTGCCAAGTATGCTTCGAGCTTTTATGGTCCATTTAGAGATGCGGTTGGCTCGGCAGGCAATATCGGCAGTGGCAATAAATACAGTTATCAGCAAGACCCTGCAAACAGCGATGAAGCACTTTATGAAGTGGCACTAGATTTACAAGAAGGCGCCGATATGGTGATGATAAAGCCGGGTATGCCTTACTTGGATATTGTTAGGCGCATTAAAGATGAATTTAAAGCGCCAACCTATGTCTATCAAGTCAGTGGTGAGTACGCGATGATCAAAGCAGCGTCACAAAATGGCTGGTTGGATGAAAAGGCAGTCGTGATGGAGGCGTTAATCGGCATGAAACGTGCTGGAGCAGATGGAATCCTGACTTACTATGCAAAAAGCGTCGCACAATGGCTGTCTGAATAAATATTCAACAAAATATTACCTAAAAACACTACTATATTTCTTTTTATACTATCCACCCCCCCTTTTTATGCCGATTTGTAATAAAAAATACGATTTTTTTCGTACAAATCGGCATAAAAGGGGGGAGGTGGATAGTAGAAATAGTGTTAGTTCCCTCTCAAATTCACTAGTGTCCCGTTAAGAAAAAGCCAATTCATTCTTCATGTAACCATCTGATTTATCATGTTTTACCTTTCTAATATCACTCCAAAAAAGATCAATAATACTCTTTCTATGAAAGATATTAGCTGAAACTAGCCGTGTTATTTCCTGTAAAGAGAGCTTATTCGAGGGAAAACTATTCTTTACAAACCGTAATAAAAGGTAAGCAATCATAGCCACCAATACTTGTGTTTTTACGGCATTTTCTGATGTACCTAAAAAACGTTTTATTCTCAGGTTTTGCTTGATCCATTTAAAAAACAGTTCAATCTCCCAGCGTTGCTTGTAAAGTGCCATAAGTGCTTGGGCAGATCTTTTTAAGTCATTGGTAATTAGAACGATTTCCTTGCTGTCTTCTTTTCTTATAAAGTGAATTCTTCGAAGCGTTATAGGGCAATCCTGCCCTTTTTTACTGCTTAAAGTAATTTCTATGATCTGCAATGATATTACCCTCAACTACACGTGTTTTTAACACGTCATAGCAGGTGTTTTTTTCATGCGACCAACGAACGTATTGTTCTTTAAATGTGAATTTTTGTAGTACCACTCATAATAATTGTAGGCACGATCAAACACAGACGTTGCAC
>CAZSXI010000126.1:0-6582 GCA_964611045.1 uncultured Cocleimonas sp.
ACTACAACGGATACTTTTATCTCAGATGTTGAGATCATGTGAATATTGATATTTTCTTTTGCCAAAGCTTCGAACATATCTGATGCCACGCCCGCATGAGAGCGCATTCCACCTCCGATAATAGACACTTTGGCGATTTTATCGTCACCATTGCAATCCCTTGCTCCTAACTCTTTACCTGTAGCACAAAGAATTTTCTTTGCTTGTTCATAGTCATTACGATGTACAGTGAAAGTGAAATCAGTTGCGCCATCAGCTCCGATATTCTGCACAATCATATCGACTTCGATATTGGCATCAGAAATGGGGCCTACTATTTTATAGGCAACACCCGGCTGGTCTGGCACACCTGTGATTGTTAACTGCGCTTCATCTTTATTAAAGGCTACGCCTCGAACCATTACTTCTTCCATTATGTCTTCCTCACGCGTTACCAGCGTACTTTTTCCGTCATCACCTTCATCAAAACTTGATAGTACTCGAATCGGCATATTGTATTTATGAGCAAACTCCACTGCTCGAATCTGTAAAACTTTTGAACCTTGGCTTGCCATTTCTAGCATTTCTTCCAAGGCTAACTTAGGAATATGACGAGCCTCAGGCACCATGCGAGGGTCTGTGGTGTATACGCCATCAACATCGGTATATATTTGACACTCATCAGCTTCTAAAGCCACAGCTAGTGCAACCGCTGTTGTATCCGAACCGCCACGACCTAAAGTCGTGATATTTCCCTCACGGTCCACACCCTGAAAGCCTGCAACCACAACAACTTTACCAGCAGTAAGGTCATCTTTTATCTTGCTACTATCTATCTCGCTAATTCTTGCTTTACTAAATGCATTATCAGTCATCACGCGCGCTTGTGTTCCCGTATACGAGCGTGCCGCGCAGCCTTTTGCTTCTAATGCCAAACTGAGTAGACCAATCGTAACTTGTTCACCGGTTGAAAGTACAACGTCTTTTTCACGCGCTGAGCCTTGTGGGTTAATCTCGTTAATTAATGCTACGAGTTTATTGGTCTCACCCGACATTGCAGAGAGAACAACAACGACAGAATCACCACGCTCACGATAACGAACCACACGTTTAGCAACTTCTTGGATACGCTCTACTGTACCAACCGACGTTCCGCCGTATTTTTGTACCACTAATTTAGCCATGTCTTAACTTCCACCCTGCTCTTCTACCCATGCAACAACTGACTCGAGTGCTTTAGGTAATGCCTTCACATCATTACCACCACCTTGCGCCATATCGGGTCTTCCGCCACCTTTGCCATCAATTTGGCTGGCAACGTGTTTTAGTAAATCGCCTGCTTTAATGATTGATGTTTCTGCTTTGGTGACACCTGCAACTAAACTTACTTTGCCATTCGCGACTGTAGATACAACCACAGCAGCTTTACCTAATTTATTTTTAAGTTGATCAACCGTATCACGTAATGATTTTGGGTCTACACCTTCTAAATTTGCTGCCAAGACTTTAATGCCATTAATTTCTACAGCTTGCGAAGCCAAATCTGAGCCAGCTTGTGATGCTAGTTTTGTCTTTAATTGGTCTAATTCTTTTTCTAAAGAACGAGATTTTTCTAAAATTAAACCTACTTTTTCTTCTGTGCCATTCACTGCGGATTTAACCAAACTAGCAATTGACTCTAACTGTGTTGAACGCTCTTCAACCCAATCAAGCGCACCTGTGCCTGTCACCGCCTCAACACGTCGAACACCTGCAGCAACACCACCTTCACTAATCAGTTTAAATAGACCAATATCACCCGCACGCTTTACATGCACACCACCACAAAGCTCCGTTGAATAGCCGATGTTTACGACGCGCACCTCATCTCCGTATTTTTCACCAAATAATGCCATTGCACCTTGCTTAACGGCCTCATCCATTGTCGTAATATTTGATTTAGTTTCGGCGTTTAAACGAATCTCATCATTCACCCTTTTTTCTACGCACGATATTTCGTCTTTTGTCATCGCTTCGGCATGAGAAAAATCGAAACGTAAATGATCAGCTGTAACCAACGAGCCTTTTTGCTCAACGTGTTCACCTAATACTTCGCGCAAAGCTTTGTGCATAAGGTGAGTTGCGGAATGGTTTAGTACAATTGCTTGGCGACGATCTTCTGTTACTTGCGCTGTAAATGTATCACCGATTTTTATCGAACCTGTTTTCATTTCACCGTTATGAATAAAAACACTGCCTTGCTTTTGTGTGTCTTGCACATCAAAAACATTATCATCCGAAATAAGTTGCCCTGTATCACCTACTGGACCACCTGACTCGGCATAAAACGGAGTGTTTTTAAGAACTATTTGTCCTTGTTCACCAGTTTTAAGCTCATTTACTTTTTTACCTTTGATGAATACTGATTCAACGATAACTTCATCTGCGGTTCTATCGTAACCACTAAAAGCCGTCTCACCTGTCACATCGAGCTTATCGGTATAGTCGGTGTCAAATTTACCCGCAGCTCTTGCTGTTTGGCGTTGCTGCTCCATTGCAGATTCATAACCTGCTTCATCAATTTTCAGGTTTTGCTCACGCGCAATATCAGCGGTTAAATCTAGCGGAAAACCATAAGTATCATAAAGTTTGAAGACCACATCTCCTGGAATTGTATCGCCCTTGAGATCGCTTATTGCTTCACCCAATATTTTCAAACCCTGATCTAAGGTTTCAGCAAAGCGCTTTTCTTCTTTTAAAAGAACCTGTTCAACATTTGATTCTGCCTTTGCAAGCTCTGGATATGCCTCACCCATTTCCTTTACGAGAGGTTTCACAATTTTATGGAAGAATGCATCATTCAATCCAAGCTTATGACCATGACGCGCAGCACGACGAATAATTCTACGCAATACATAGCCGCGTCCCTCGTTTGAAGGCACAACACCATCAACGATTAAAAACGAACACGAACGAATATGGTCTGCAATAACTTTTAAAGAGGCGTTATCTAAATCCTTTGTGTCAGATAAATTAGCAATGAATTTAATTAAATTCTGGAATAGATCAATGTCGTAGTTACTATGCCCATTTTGTAATATGGCAGATAAGCGTTCTAAGCCCATACCAGTATCGACTGAAGGCTTGGGCAATGGATTCATTACGCCATCTTTAGAACGGTTGTATTGCATGAATACCAGATTCCATATTTCTATATAACGATCACCGTCTTCTTCGGGCGTACCAGGAGGACCACCCCAAATATGCTCACCATGATCGTAGAAAATTTCAGAACAAGGTCCACAGGGGCCTGTATCACCCATAGCCCAGAAATTATCGCTTTCGTATTTTTTACCGGGTTTATCGCCAATTCTGCTCAAACGATCTGCAGGAAAGCCTATTTTATTGATCCAAATATCGGCTGCTTCATCGTCATCTTCATAGACGGTTACCCACAGTTTTTCGGGGGGTAGCATCGCTACTTTTGTAAGGTACTCCCATGCGTAGTTAATTGCTTCTTCTTTAAAATAATCTCCAAAACTAAAATTACCCAGCATTTCGAAGAATGTATGATGACGCGCGGTGTAACCTACATTTTCAAGATCGTTGTGTTTTCCACCTGCACGCACACAACGTTGTGATGTAGTTGCACGTGTGTAATTACGCTTATCTTCACCAAGAAATACATCTTTAAATTGCACCATACCCGCATTGGTAAAAAGTAATGTTTTATCATTTCCAGGAATAAGTGAACTTGAAGCAATTGCCTCATGTTTTTTACTCGCAAAAAACTCAAGAAAACCTTGTCTAATTTCTGCGGTACTCAATACTTTTTTAGATTCTTGTGACATGTGCGACTCTACTAGCTTTCATTAGGTGCGAAAGCGGTATTGTCTATGGTTGTACGGGGACTTTCAAGGGTTTTTACGCGCTATTGGGTTTGTTCTAACTTACAGCGTGCCTTATCATTTCTGAATCAAAGCCACGCCCTGATAAAAAACGCATTTGTTGAGTTTTTTCCTTGTGATCTGAGGGAATAATTTCACCAAACTTTTTTTCACGTAACTGACTTGCTAATGCAAACCAATCTGCATCTGATTGTTGTAACGAGCGTTCAATAAGTGAACTGCAAACACCACGAAAATTTAGTTCGTTTAATATTTTTACTTTGCCTTGTCCGCGTGAAATACGGTAACGGATAAAACTCTCAGTAAAGCGTTGATCACTCAAATAATCACTGGCTTCCAGCTCATCTAGTAGTTTGTTCAAATCTACATCCACTGCAAATTCTTTTTGGCTAAGTTTTACGTATAACTCTTGGCGTGAGTGTTCACGCAGAGCCAGTGAATAGATTGCAGAATTTTTGCAACGTGAGTAATTATCTCTTTTACTGAACCCTAGTTTGCTCATTTGTTTAATTCCAACCTAAAAAAATCCCTCACGAAAAGGTGAGGGAATGGGGCTTACTAAAAACTGGCTGTAATTATTGCTCGTGAAAAACCTGATTGAGCTAACGGTTAACTCAACCAAACTTCCATTTAAAAGCTTACTTTTTACTTTTGGTTTTTTCTTTAACATCCGCCTTACTTGCATCCTCTTCTGCATCTTTTTTTGATGGCAATAACTTTTCACGTATTAAAGCTTCTAACTCATCTGCAATTTCAGGGTGTTCTTTTAGATATGTGCCGGAATTATCCTTACCTTGACCAATTTTTTCACCGTTGTAGCTGTACCAAGAACCTGCTTTATTTACAAACCCTTCTTGTACACCAAGGTCTAGTAACTCACCAACGTGAGAAACACCTTCACCATATCTGATTTCAAACTCAGCTTGCTTGAATGGAGGTGCCATTTTATTTTTAACTACTTTCACACGTGTTGCATTACCAACAATTTCTTCACCTTTTTTGATCGCTCCAATACGTCGAATATCTAAACGAACCGATGCATAGAACTTAAGCGCATTACCACCTGTTGTGGTTTCTGGACTACCAAACATTACGCCAATTTTCATACGGATTTGATTAACGAACATCACCATCGTATTTGAGCGTTTGATATTAGCCGTTAATTTACGCAGGGCTTGTGACATTAAACGTGCTTGTAAGCCCATGTGTGAAGCACCCATTTCGCCTTCAATTTCTGCTCGTGGCGTAAGTGCGGCAACCGAATCGATTACAACCATATCAATACCACCAGAGCGTACTAACATATCGGTAACTTCTAACGCTTGCTCACCTGTATCGGGTTGTGAGATCAGTAACTCATCAATATTTACACCTAGTTTTTTAGCATACCCAGGGTCAAGTGCGTGCTCTGCATCGATAAACGCACAGGTTCCACCCAGTTTTTGACATTCTGCAATGGCATGTAATGTCATGGTTGTTTTGCCCGATGATTCTGGACCGTATATTTCTATTACGCGACCTCTTGGCAATCCGCCTATGCCTAGCGCAAGGTCTAAAGTTAATGAGCCTGTTGAGATAACATCAATACTGCGCGCTGCGGCTGAGTCACCCATACGCATAACAGTGCCTTTACCAAACTGTCTTTCTATTTGCCCTAATGCTGCTGCTAACGCTTGTTTTCTTTGCTCATCCATTTTAGTAACCCTAATCCAATTATTATTTCATTTTGTTTTTGTTTGCATGTTTTTTACATACTTCGTTTTATACGGTTTCGTCGTTTGTTCTATTGTAAACTTAAAAGCGAACAATAAGCAAACATTATATTAATTTTATTATTCCTCTCAGTGAAAAATCTACAGCCTGCTTGCGTATCTGATCTCTATCTCCTTCAATTAGAAAAGTTTTTGCTAAAGCCTTTTCTCCCCGCCTCATCCATCCGAAACAAACTGTACCTACGGGTTTTTCAATTGTTCCTCCTTCAGGTCCTGCAATCCCACTGATTGATAATGCTATATCCGCTTGTGAATTTTTAAGTGCGCCCTCTACCATTTCAATAACAACTTGCTCACTGACTGCACCAAAATTATCCAATGTTTGTCTCGATACACCCAGCATATCTTGCTTTGCTTGGTTGCTATAGGTGACAAAACCTCGGTCAAATATCGCAGAGCTTCCCGCTAAATCAGTGATCTGTTTTGCAACCCAGCCACCCGTACAGGATTCAGCGGACACTAAAGATAAATTATTTTCATGGAGTTTTTTTGAAATTTTTTCGAGAATATCTGTCATAGGTATTAATAATTATACAAAAGTCTTTACAAAATCGTGTTCAGTATAGATTCCGTTGAGTAGCACGATACTGTAGACAAGATCGTAAAGCTAAGCTCATAAATACTACAAAGGATATTAGCATGCCTATGATAATCAAAATAGCAATGCCGCTGATTGCAATCCTTTTTCTCAGTGCTTGTGGTGGTGGAACTACCCCCCAAGAATGATATTACCCCTCCAGATATCACCGATCCAATTATTCCACTCATAAATCTTATTAATCATCGCATAATTATTATTCTTCTATAGTAAAGAATGACTAAAGCAGAATTGCGGAATCAAAAAAATAAAACAAAAGAGCCAGTAAGTTAAGCCCTCTCTCCCTAGCAGGGAGAGAGGGTAGAGGCTCAAAGATGGCACTATAGTCGAACTTTCTACCCCCTCC
>CAZSXI010000127.1:0-3194 GCA_964611045.1 uncultured Cocleimonas sp.
AATTCTCACCCACCAGCAACCATCAAATGATGTCCTGCGGGATGCGGCCTTCTATGCCTAATTTCATCTCTATGCGGTTCTTTTACCGCTAGAACCTTTAATAAAAAAGTTAGTGTTTCCCCTGCTAAGGGATGATTTGCATTCAAACGAACACTCTCATTATCAACCTGCTCTATCTTAAATTGCATAATGCCATCTGGTCCTTCTGCTTGAACATACTCGCCTTCTTCCGCCTTGACACCTACAGAGAACTGGCTACGGGAAACCTCTGTCACTAGCTCAGGATGATAGTCACCAAAGGCTTGATCGGCCTCAAGAATGATTTCACATTCAAAACCCGCAGATTTATCAGCTAGATAAAATTCAAGTGCAGGAAGAAGATTACCTCTCCCATGAATATAACTAAAAGCTTCTTGCCCATCGGTTGTTTCTACGACAGTGCCGTTATCATCAAGCACCGCCATATCCAGAAAAACAATTTTATTTTTTGATATTTTCAGCATCAGGTTTCACACTTTAAATACTATTTTAATTGATAACGGTAGATTTTGGTTTCGATATAACAGGACAATTTTTCACACCTTTCTCACCAGGTATAGAACCCGCCAGCTTTAGAAACTCACTAAAGGGGGTTAATGCATACATCGCTTCATCATAGGGACCTTGAACATTTAAATAGCCAAACATCATGGCTTTAAAAGGACCGTATTTACCATTCCCCATTTCTTTCCAATGTTTATCAGATGCGTGTAATCTGTAATCAACTTTTTTACTTAGCTTCTGCCCATCTGGAAGACCACCATAGGTACAAATCGCTTTATTATCCTTAGCTTCAATCTTTAATTGCACCATTGTTTCTTGCCCGCATGAAGTGCGGTACATTTGTATGAGCTTATAACCACGTGAATTATTTCCCATCCAGTCATCCGTGGCTAAGTCTACTGTTAAAGTTGGGCTTTTATTCCAAGCTTCACAAGCTTTTTCAGCCCATGATTCATCCATAAATTTATCAGCCATCACCATAGAGCTACTTAGTGCTAATGTAGCACCTAATATTGTTTTATTTAACATACATCTCCTAATATTAATGTCCTTCATGACTCTCAGAGCCTTTCTCATCCGATAAACCTTCGTTTTCATTTACAATGATAGGCTTATGCTTATAGCAATCCTTCATACAACGAATATTATTAACATCGGGTCGTGTATCAGTATAGAAATTATCCACCGAAGGCATTTTTATTGATTTTAATAACTCTGCATCAATCTTTTCTACATCATCTTCTATTACTTCAGCCAGCATTAACACATAACCTGTTACTGAATAGGTTTGGTCGTTATTCAATGATTGAGGTGCAAAGAAAGGCATCGCACGACGAATGAAATCATAGAGTGTCGGAGCATGCCCCCAGAGGTTGTTAACACCTCGAATGGAAACATTATTACCTCCATCCTTGGCAACTTGAATAAAATCTTCCATAGAATCACCCAACATCTTTGGATAGTTTTTTAATCCCTCACCAAACTCACCATGACACATAGCACATTGTGCTTGGTAAATTTCCTCACCTTCGTCTAGCGTACCTGAACCTTTAGGTAAGTTTTCTCCATCGAAAAACACTGAAATATCCCAATTGACCAATTGCGCATCGGTCACAGGTGAGCCAACACCTGTAATACTAATTTTTTTAATGTTGGCTACATCTTCTGCAGTAGTCGTCATTGATACAGCAAGACTTAAAAGCAAAACTAACAAAAACTTATACATTTTTGACTTGAACATTTTCAACCTTCCCTGTTGCCAAAACGCGCCACGCATGAATTGAGTTTCTATGATAAATGGTGTTAAAACCACGTTCTTCACGAAGTTGCATTATGGTGGGCTGGGTATACCCTGTTTCATCGGTGACTCGGCTCATCATCACCGTTTCGCTACCATCCCACTCCCAGTCAAAGGTAAAACGCGTGAAACACTTAGACATAACGGGTTGGGCTAAACGTGCTTCTTTCCAGTTTTTTCCTGCATCTAGTGAAATATCAACATGCTTAACAATCCCTCGTCCCGACCATGCAAGACCACTAATCTCGTGATAGCCTTTATCATCCAACTTAAAGTCAGGGCTAGGATAGGTAATCACTGAGTTAGCCTCATTTATCAATGTAAATTGCCTCGCTCTACCATCGGCTGTGACATCAGTGTAATGACGTGTTTCTTGATAAGTCACTAAAGGTCTATTAACAAATTTTAAACGGCGTAAATATTTAATAGACATATTGGCTTCGCAACCCGGAACAACTAAACGAACGGGATAACCGTTTTCTGGTCGTAGCGCTTCACCATTTTGCGCATAAGCTATGATGATATCTTTGTATATTTCATTTTGATCATATTCTGGTAAAGGCTTCCCATACTGATCTTTGGCTCCTGGTAATGGTATTGAACGCTGCAAGCCTGAACCATCCGCACCTTCTGCAAAGAACCAAGTTGACTCTGGTTTAACACCGACCATTTCCATTAAGGTCGTTAATTTAACGCCAGTCCATTCAGAACAAGAACTCATGCCGTGCGTATATTGAGCAGAGTCCACCTGAACACCGCGCCACTCTAAAGCACCATTAGCTGGGCATTCAAGAAAGTGAATAGCGGTATGAGAAGGTAATCGCTTAAGATCTTTCAATGTAAGCTTGATAGGTTTATCAACTAGACCATGAATAACCAACAAATGTGTTTCTGGATCTATATCAACAGTGCCCGCATGAAGACGCTCAAAATGCAGCCCTGCAGGTGTGATAATTCCGTGGAGATCTTGCAAAGGTGAAAAGCTGATTGAGGCAGTACGATCCGGTGTTAACCAATCTATATTTCGTCTTAATACATCTTTTTCAAACTTTGAAGGTAAACCATAGGGAACGCTAACTACACCACGCCCTAATATTTTATTGGTAGGCGGAATTGGCAAAATATCTGTCGCTTTTTCTACCTCTGTCGCAAGTGCGCTAGTAGCACCTGTTGCAAGTAAAGCGCTAGCAGACACGCTGACACCCTTGGTAAGGAATCTACGACGAGATTCTAATTCTGGCCTCTGCTCACCAGAGTTTTTTATTTCTTCTTCACTCATTTTTCTACTCATTCTATTTTTCAAGCACAAAAAAACTACCGCACCTCATAAAAAGATGCGGTAGCATTGATTTAA
>CAZSXI010000127.1:3294-6578 GCA_964611045.1 uncultured Cocleimonas sp.
TCAAGCACAAAAAAACTACCGCACCTCATAAAAAGATGCGGTAGCATTGATTTAATAGCTTACTTTTTCAACCCTGCAAGATAATTATCTAGGCGATCTTTGTTCATAACGACATTGCTTGCGATTTCTTTTGCTGCCTTCATAGCCTCATCTAAATTCTTGGCTTCTCCAGCTTGAATCACACCAAACATCGCCATAACTTTATGAGGATCACAGCTGTAAATATAAACGCCTTCTTTGTCGATTGTTATGCTTATATCTTTGCCTAATTCACTTTTCCACGTCGCCGCTCCTTCTGGTGTGAAATCAGATACAGAATTATGCCCAGCATCTGTTGATACGAATTTTACGGTATCACCGACGGCTACTTTGAGAACGGCTGGCTCAAAAACCATTGTTCCGTCTTTACCCGAATTCAACATTTTCACTTCATGCTCAGCTGCATAGATACTGGAAGTCAAAAATACCGCTGTCAAAATTATGCTAGATGTTATAAATGATAGTGCTTTCATGTTTATCTCCTAATGTGTAATAAAAATTAATGACCATAGATTAACTATACGCCGTAACGATCATTTCGGTCTATTTACGACCTAGCCAACTTTCTTTTCAAGACTGTCTGATTTACCTGTATTATCTTTCCAAGATAGCTTTACGGCATCACCTTTAGCGCCGGCATAACTGAAAGACAAAAATGGGTTTTTAGAAACGGAAGCACTCCAATTCGCAGTTAAAACAGCTTTTCCATTTGCCTCAATAAGCACTTCGCTAATGTAATGAGCAGGAATTTTATCGCCAGTCTTCTTATTTTTGCGAAGACCTGATTCCATAGGGTGAGTAATCAGTGCTTTTACCTGAATCTTGCCACCCTTATCTTTTGTACGTAATTTAATTGTTGATTTAGCCATAATATTATCCTCCGCATCCGCCCTTCGTTACTTTTACATTCGCCTTCGCCATGTAAAATTTATCACCTGCCTTCACTAGCGCAACCACATCTGTTGTTTTCCCCATTTTGAACCGAGATTTAACAGTAGGCATTGCACCTTCACCAAACGAGTATTTTGCAGCTAGTGGCGCTGGGTTCTCTACTGTTATCACCATAATTTCTATCGTACCTTCAATGTCAGACGTGACACCTATCGGTACAACCGCACCATTTTCTGCTATTTCAGGTGCTTTTATCTTAATCTTGTCAGATGTTTCTGCACCTGTAGCACCGAGCATTTTCAATGCATCATCAAGCGATGTTGCAGCAAAGGGATCATTACCATGCTTTTCAGCTAACGCTACGCTGGGGCTTAGAACACCTACACTAACAGCAACGCCTGTGGCGCTAGCAATAAAAGTATTTTTTAAAAAGCTTCTTCGTTTCATCTTTATATTCCTCAAAAAAATAAATAGAGTTAATTTGACTTACATCATAGATACTCTAAAAATACGAACATTAGTATTTAACGATATATTTATATTCTTTTCAGGTAATAATGATAATTATTACCATTATTACCTGATTTCAACCAGTACCCTTATATTTCGCCACCAGCCAAAAGTAAGATTCGCCATTAAATTGACAATAAATAAAAAAACGAGTAAATTCGATCGTTTTTTCCACAAAAGGGTAGCCTAGCTACCCTTTTGTCGTTTTAGGTACTTGTCCTGTGTCAAATTCATTAATGTCTACTTACGCTCCACTTCCCGTTACTTTTGAAAGCGGAAATGGCGTTTACCTTAAAGATACTGAAGGCAAAGAATACCTCGATGCTTTAGCGGGCGTTGCTGTGTGTAGCCTTGGTCATTGCCACCCAGAAGTAACCGAAGCAATTTGTGAACAAGCACGTAGCTTGGTACACACTTCAAATATCTATCAAATCCAACATCAAATTGAGTTAGGCGAAAAGCTTTGCGCCTTAGCAAATATGGATAAAGTGTTTTTTGGTAATTCAGGTGCTGAAGCCAATGAAGCGGCGATTAAATTAGCCCGTCTTTATGGTAAAAAACAAGGTATTGAAACGCCTAATATAGTTGTAATGAACCGTAGTTTTCACGGGCGTACCTTAGCCACACTATCAGCGACGGGTAGCCGTAAAGTTCAGGCTGGCTTTTCTCCTCTAGTTTCTGGTTTTGTACGTGTTGAATACAATGATATTGAAGCGATTAAAACCGTTGCTAAAAACAATTCAGATATTGTTGCCATACTTGTAGAACCTATACAAGGCGAAGGTGGCGTGATTGTTCCTGACAGTGATTATCTCGAAAATATCCGTAAGATTTGTGATGAGAACAACTGGCTAATGATGCTGGATGAAATCCAAACAGGCACGGGCAGAACAGGCAAATGGTTTGCTCACCAGCATTCAGATAATGCTAAACCAGATGTAATGACTTTAGCAAAAGCACTCGGCAACGGCGTGCCTATTGGTGCGTGTTTAGCCGTTGGCAAAGCTGCTGAAATTTTTTCGCCAGGAACACATGGTTCAACCTTTGGTGGAAATCCACTAGCAACTCGTGCGGCGCTTACCGTTTTAAATGTACTTGAAAATTCAGATATTATTGATAATGCGGCCATAATGGGCGCATATCTTGTAGAACAATTTAACAGTAAGTTAAGTGACGTAGAAGGCATAGTAGAAATTCGTGGACTAGGTTTGATGGTCGGCATCGAATTAAATAAAGACTGTGGCGAATTGGTTAAACAAGCTTTTGAAAAGCAACTTCTCATCAATGTAACTGCTGGCAAAACAATACGTTTATTGCCTCCGCTGATTCTTACCAAAGAACAAGCAGATAAGATTGTGAGTACGCTTGTTCCACTTATTAAAGGCTTTTAATTAGTCTTTTATCATCCTTGCCGTGCCCTTCGACTCCGTTCAGGGAACTACAACGATTTTATAAAAAACACAAAAAGCAGCACCCTGAGCAGAGTCGAAGGGCGCGGAACTTACAGATAAAATAGGAAATACGAACATGTCAAAAGTTAGACATTTTCTTACATTAATGGATTTTAGTCGTGACGAGTTACAACAACTTATCGCACGCGCCATTGAATTAAAAGCATCACGTAATAACGGTGAGATTTACGAGCCACTTAAAAACATGACGTTGGCAATGATTTTTGAGAAATCATCAACCCGCACCCGCGTATCGTTTGAAGCAGGTATGAATCAGCTTGGTGGGCAGGGAATGTTCTTGTCATCTCGCGATACACAACTGGGTCGCGGTGAGCCAATTGAAGATAGCGCGCGTGTAATTTCAAGCATGGTAGATGTAGTGATGATTCGTAC
>CAZSXI010000128.1:0-6564 GCA_964611045.1 uncultured Cocleimonas sp.
TACACCAAACTTTAACGAACCTACAAATTTGGTTACTTTTAATGCGTTAGCCCTATCGCCAATGGTGCTTTTCCAATCGGCTAATATTTCATCTAATAATGGGAGTTCTTCAATATCCATTGTGTAAATTATGGGTTACTAAAAACAGGCGTAAAGTGTTCAACGGTAGGAAAAGGATCATAAAAATGATGTAGCAAGGTACGCCATTCTTGGTATTCAACTGATTCTCGAAAGCCAATCGTGTGATCTTCAAGCGTCTCCCAATTTACCAGCAGGATATAACGGCTAGGTTTTTCAATGCACTTTTGTAATTGATGCGAACTATAACCTGACATGCTTGAAATGATGAGTTGAGCCTTTGAAAATGCAGCTTCAAATTCATCTTCTTGACTGGGTTTTACATCTAAGGTGGCTACTTCTAATATCATTGTTATTTCCATCTGAATGACTGTGGTTCTACACCTATAATTAGACTACTTTTATCATGATATCTATGATGGCGGAGAAAGCAATGGCGTGTATAAGGGTGATTTGGCTGGGCATGAATAGTTGCAGAATTTTATTTATGCTAGGTGTAAAAGTGCCTACTAATTAACCGTAACATCATACTCAATTGTCGCTGTTTGCCCCGCTGTGATATTGCCTGTATTCACACTGATCGTAGCACCTGATATTTCTCCAGCATCGTCGCCCGTAGCATCGGTTAAAGCGGCTGCATTTAGTGTGATGGTATTGGAGTTGTAGGCTGTATCACTGGATATAACATCAGTGAATGCAACAGAGTTTGCCGTAGCAGAGGCTGTGGCATCGTTAGTAATGTTGATGGTGTAGCGAACCGTGGCACCTGGTATAGATTTAGGGTTGGTAGTGCCATTTGAGGGATCAGAAATTAGAGCACGTAGTTTTTGAATGGATAATATTGGGCCCGTTTGAAGTGTTACCTTTGAGGCATCTGTATCGACCCCATTTAGGGGGAATTCATTGACTAAACAAGCTGATCCTGTGCCACCTGCTTCGTGCCTGATTTGTAACTGCACATAATCTCCAGTCTGTAAGGTATAGCTCTGTCCTGCGCTTAATCCTCCAAAAGAGAATGTTTGTATAGTAACCCCTGCATTGGTTATATTAATGGTTTGTGTTTGGCTGCTAATGGTTGTGACAGCGCCTGAGATATTATATCTAATTATTGCCGTGACCACTTTAGTGCCACGACAAGTTGCTAAACCATCAAAAAACTGTAAAACAAGGGGGATTGGACCTTCAGCCAAGGATAAGGTTGAGGTTAGTACAGGTGTTAAAGTAAAGTTAAAGGTCGTCCCAGGATTCACTCCCGGAATATAATAAGCATTGGTAGCACGCGTAGTTCTTAGGTGTAAATTTGGCGGATTATAAGGAATAAAACGCATATAAAGCGGATAATCTGTGGAAAAGCCAGATTGGGAAATCAATAATGAAAAGACAACAAGAATTCTAAGCAGTCGCATAAATAGGATATAGCCTAATTAATTATTCAGATCGTAGAATAACAGATCTTGATAATTATCGAAAAAATAATTTATATTTGCCAATTGATAGAAGCCTTACCAGATTGCTCTAAAAAAGCATTTGTTTTAGAGAATGGCTTGCTCCCAAAAAAACCACGATAAGCAGAAAGAGGGGAAGGGTGTACACTTTTAATTACATGATGTTTTGATGCATCAATATGTATGCCTTTCTTCTGTGCATAAGCCCCCCAGAGTATAAATACTACATGCTCTTTTTGATTATTGATTGCTTGGATTATCGCATCGGTAAACTTCTCCCAACCCTTGCCTTGATGCGAATTAGCATTGCCTTGTTCAACAGTTAAAACAGCATTCAGTAGCAAAACACCTTGATCGGCCCAACTCTGTAGGTATGCTGTGTGGCTATTATCCACGCCCAAATCTTCCATCAATTCTTTATTAATATTCAGTAATGATTTTGGCAAAGGCTGAATCTCAGGCATGGCTGAAAAACATAAACCATGCGCGTGACCTAGGGTGGGATAAGGGTCTTGCCCAATAATTACGACTTTTACATCTTCAAAAGGTGTGCTGTTGAGCGCGTTAAACCAAAGTGATGAGTCTGGTAGAATGCATTTTCCCAGAGCTTTCTCATCGTGCAAGAATTGCTTGAGCTCTTGCATATAAGATTTATCAAATTCAGTACCTATTTTTTCTAACCAGTTAGGGTCTAGTTTTATTTCATTCATAGGATGTACTTAAATAATACAAAACATCAAAAAACGAGGGGGGGGGAACTTACAGAATAGCTTGATGTATGAGTAACAGCTAAATTATACAACCGCTAAATTACCCTTCTGCTCCAACCAAGCCTTTCTATCAGGCGCGCGCTTCTTCGCTAATAATAAATCCATCACCGCTCTGGTTTCTTCTGGCTCATCCATGGTGAGTTGCACCAAACGACGCGTATCAGGATCCATACTGGTTTCACGCAATTGCAGTGGATTCATCTCACCCAAGCCCTTGAAGCGGGTGACGGCTATCTTACCTTTAAGTTTTTCTGCTTTGATACGATCAAGAATCGCATCGCGTTCAACTTCATCCAGTGCGTATTCCACTTTTTTGCCGATGTCGATACGATAAAGTGGTGGCATGGCAATATAAATATGACCTGCTTTAACGAGGGTAGGGAAGTGTTGCACGAATAGCGCACAGATAAGTGTGGCAATGTGTGCGCCGTCTGAGTCCGCATCGGCTAATATGCAAATTTTTCCGTAGCGTAATTCATCTAAATTTGTCGAGGCTGGCTCAACACCAATGGCAACCGATATATCGTGGATTTCGTTTGATGCTAATACCTGACTAGAATCCACTTCCCACGTATTTAGGATTTTACCGCGCAGTGGCATAATCGCTTGAAACTCTCGGCTACGCGCTTGTTTGGCAGAGCCTCCTGCTGAATCACCCTCGACCAAAAATATTTCGGTCTGGTTTAAATCTTGCGAGCTACAGTCGGCTAATTTACCGGGTAGCGGAGGACCTGTAGCAATCTTCTTTCGTACCACTTTTTTGCTGGCTTTGGCACGTTTCTGTGCGTTGTTGATAACGTGTTCGGCAATTAAATCGCCCATATTGGGGTTTTGATTTAAGTAAAGACTAAATGCATCTTTAACCACGCCAGAAACAAAAGCAGCAGCGCTACGTGATGACAAACGCTCTTTAGTTTGCCCCGAAAATTGTGGGTCGAGCATTTTAAAAGAAAGGATAAAACACAGTTTGTCCCAAATATCATCAGGTACGAGTTTTAGCCCGCGTGGGAGTAAATTTCGGAATTCTGCAAAGTCGCGCAATGCGTCGGTCAAACCTGTGCGCAAGCCATTGGTGTGCGTGCCACCTTGCGAAGTAGGTATCAAATTCACATAACTTTCTTGGACTAGATCGCCACCTTCGGGCAACCAACATAGCGCCCAATCAATTGCCTCACCTTTGCTGGCGAACTCGCCTAAAAAGGGCTCGCTGGGTAGATTTTCAAAGCCTTCAATCGCACCCACTAAATAGTCACGGATGCCATCTTCGTAATACCATTCTTCGGTTTCATTCTTTGATTCTTCGGTGAATGTAATGTGTAAGCCAGAGCAAAGTACCGCTTTGGCGCGAAGATTATGTTTTAGGCGTTTGACCGAGAACTTAACCGTGTCGAAATATTGCCCGTTTGGCCAAAAGTGTAGTGATGTGCCCGTGTTCTTTTTACCAACGGTATTGATGACTTCTAGCTCACTTTGTTTGTGACCATTTTCAAAGACCATTTCGTATTCTTTACCATCGCGCTTGATACGAACTTCAAGAATTAGCGAGAGAGCATTTACTACCGAGATACCTACACCGTGCAATCCGCCAGAAAATTCGTAGCTATCATCAGAGAATTTACCACCTGCATGCAGCGTGCTTAAAATAACTTCTACACCTGAAACGCCCTGTTCTGGGTGAATATCAACCGGCATTCCACGACCGTTGTCAGTGACCGACAATGACCCATCGGCGTGTAAAATGACTTGGATTTTATCGGCATGACCAGCCAGTGCCTCATCGACACTGTTATCAATCACCTCTTGCGCGAGATGATTGGGGCGAGTTGTTTCGGTATACATTCCGGGACGTTTTCGTACCGGATCAAGACCACTAAGAACTTTTATCGAATCGGCGTTGTATTCTTTATTATTTCCTTTGCTCATTTCTTAATTTTCCCTGCAAGCCCTTTGCATTGATTAAGCTGAATAGCTGATAGTAATAAAGTACCATATTTAAACAAATTAATCGTACAAAAGTGGCAAAAAACGGGGGGGTGTGCTAATTAAGGAGAGCCTGATCAAGTCGATTAGAATTTAGCCAGCTAAAAATAATTGAACTTGATCAGGTTCTCCTTAAGGAATCAACTATATTGGAAATTAGCACGTAATGAGTAAATGGATAGAACCGGTCACCCTAAAAGGTGAATTTGCAACGCTAGAACCGTTATCAATCGAACATACCAGTGAGTTAGGCGAAGCATCAAAAGATGGTGAATTATGGAAGCTTTGGTTCACAGGTGTACCATCCCCCGAAACAGTCGAAGCCTATGTAGAAGATGCGCTGGATATGGTTGAAAAACACACAGCAATGCCTTTTATCATCCGTGAAAATAAAAACGGGAAAATCATTGGCAGCACACGTTTTTGCAATATAGAAGAACATAGCCAACGCGCCGAAATCGGTTATACATGGTACGCTAAAAGCTATCAACGTAGCCCAATCAATACAGAATGTAAATTAATGTTATTGACCCATGCCTTTGAACAATTGGGCGCGATAGCAGTCGAATTTCGTACCCATTGGCATAACCAAGCATCACGTCTTGCTATTTTGCGTTTGGGTGCTAAGCAAGATGGCGTGTTGCGTAACCATCAAAAAATGGCAGATGGAAGTTATCGCGATACCGTGGTATTTTCAATTATCAATCATGAATGGTCATCGGTTAAGAATGGCCTAACGTTTAAACTCGAGGAGAAAAGAAAGTGATAAGAAAGATAAGAAAGATAAGAAAGATAAGAAAGATAATAAATATGGTCAGTATGTTGATACTTTTGGTATTAGTTGTACAACCAACGATGGCAGATACCACACCAGGAATGGGTGAAACCAAACCAGACTTAGAACGTGAAAAACGCATGGCAGTAGAAGTTGAAGATGCGGTGCTAGATGGTGATGTGATTTTCCTCAAGGATGGCGCGAATGAAGGGCATGAATTCATGGCGATTGACCAAGAGCCAGAAGATGAAACTAAAGGCGCGGTAATAATTCTCCACGGACGAGGTTTTCACCCTAATTGGGAGGACGGCATTTACCCGCTACGCACACAGCTCCCCGCAAAAGGCTGGCGCACGCTCTCGCTACAAATGCCTGTGCTGGTGAAAACAGCAAAATATTATGACTATGTTCCACTATTCTCCCAAGCAGGTTCGCGTATCGAGGCGGCCATCAAACACCTAAAAGAACAAGGTATTGATAATATTGTATTGTTTGCACACAGTTGTGGCGCGCACATGGCAATGGAATGGATTCGAGAAAAAGGTGATGGGCAAATCAGCGCGTATATTGGCGCAGGCATGGGTGCGACTGATTACAAACAAAAGATGGCAGAACCTTTTCCGCTGGCATCAATGAAAGTACCTGTGCTTGATATTTATGGGGAGAAAGAATTTCCCGCAGTTATTCGCATGGCGCCGACGCGTTTAACAGAAATGAAAAAAGCGGGTAATACAAAATCAAAACAAGTGATTGTGCCTGGCGCAAATCATTATTTTACGGATAAGGGTGATGAGTTGGTTGCGCCTATTGTTGAGTGGTTGAATGGCTTGTAGACGTGTCTCTGTATGAAACAATCCGACTACAAAGAATTCTACGATTTGGTTGTGCCCCGATTATTCGAGGTTTCTGAATATCAGAAATTAATGTGCGGAAAAATAGAGAATCAAGGGAAAGATGCGCAGAGCGATGTAACCCAAAATGATATACATGGCGCATTAACGTATTTAGATCAGTTTACGCAAGATTATCTCCTTGTCCCTATTTATCAACGGTGGTCTAATTTGATTCCGTTGGTAGAGGAAGACACGGGCTTAAAAAGGCATAATATCAATAATGTAAGTGATTACTCGCTTATTATGGACCCGATTGATGGCACTGCTTTTTATATTAGGGGTGATAGCGATTACAGCATTATGCTGGGCGTTATGTATAAGGGAAAAATGGTGATAGCGGTAATATGCTATCCAGAAGATGATTTAATCATTGCATCTATTAAAGATCAAGGTGCGTGGATTGAAAAGAAGGATGGTTCAAGAACTGAACTGCCAAAAATACAGTCTGTTGGGTTGGATCACAGCAGTGTTGCCTGTCACTATCGATTTGTAAAAGAGCCTTATGCGAGGCTTTCGTCAAACCTACAAGAAGCGGGCTATCGCCTTAGCAGTAACGATAATGGCTTTGGTACTAATGCGACGGGAATTTTACGCATAGCAAGGGGTGAAAACTGCGCCTTTAT
>CAZSXI010000129.1:0-5307 GCA_964611045.1 uncultured Cocleimonas sp.
GACCTGTGAGCAGCTTATGAACATAAGCTTGATGCCCAACATCCCAAACTAGTTTGTCATTAGGCGTATCGTAGACATAATGCAAAGCAACTGTTAGCTCAAGCGCGCCTAAGCCCGAGGCTAAATGACCACCTGATTCTGAAACAGACTGTAATAAAAATGCGCGCACTTCTTCGCAAAACGCTGGAAGCTGTTCAACCTCTAGCGCTTTTAGTTGCTCGGGTGTATTTATATTATCTAACAACATTTTTCTATTTTATACCAAGCCGTTTAGGCTATTCGTTTTACGATAAATTCTGCAATTTCTCGCAATAAACTTGCTTCGCTCCCAAAGCTATTTAATGAGTGTAGTGCTTTTTGGTGTAATTGATAAAGCTTTTCTTTTGCCGCATCCATTCCTAAGATGGATGGATAAGTTGGCTTATCTGCCGCGCTATCTGCACCTTGTTGTTTTCCTAGCGTTTCAGTGTCACTTTGAATATCAATAATATCGTCACGCACTTGAAAGGCTAAACCGATAGCATCGGCATAATCTGCTAGCTTTTCACGCTGTATTGCCAGTTCATCAGCATCCGTTTCAATACAATAAGTTGGCATTAATACACTTGCCTTTATCAGTGCACCTGTTTTGTGATTGTGCATGGTTTCTAATTGCGTTTCTGTCAGCGCTTCTCCCGCCGCATAAAGATCAATCATCTGCCCTTTAACCATACCCTGAGCACCCGATGATGTTGCGAGTATCTGAAGTATTTTTAACTGATTTGTTGCGGATATTCCGTGCAAGGACTGTGATAAAAGTTCAAATGACAACGTTTGCAATGCATCACCTGTTAGTACTGCTGTTGCTTCATCGAATGCTAGATGAACTGTGGGTTTTCCACGGCGTAAGTCATCATCATCCATACACGGCAAATCATCGTGAATCAGTGAATAAGCGTGGATTAGCTCAATTGCAGCGGCAGGTTTATCTAATAAACCCGCATCTATGCCTAAAGCTTCGCCTGCCGCATAAACCAATAATGGACGGATACGTTTTCCCCCGCCTAAGACGGCATAGCGCATTGATTCTTGCAATACTTGTGAATCATTTGGAGCAGATGCAAGTAAAGAGTCTAAAATACTTTCGATACGTTGCTGGTATGTTTCTTGGGGGTTCATGGTTGGGCTTATTTTATTCAGCGACTTTTATTCAGTTATATGAAAATATTCTTCCGTTTCACCGTTTAAAGATTCAGTAAGGATTTTTACACGTTGCTCTGCATCGGTGAGTGCTTGTTGGCAAATCCGACTTAATTTAATACCTTGCTCAAACTCTTTTAGTGAGTCTTCTAGTGAAAGATTCCCCGTCTCTATCTTTGCGACAAGCTCTTCTAGCTCAGCCATTGCGGTTTCAAAATTGGGGGTTGCAGGTTTTTTTGATTGCTTTGTCATAATAGGAATATTGTTACTTCAATCGTATAAATGCAAGGGGAACTTGCGCGATAAATTAGATTCATCTAATATGCTTGGTTACAGAAATAGGATATTTATTATGTTTAGTTTTAACTTTGGTCTACCCATGTTAGTTGTGGTTTTATTGATTGTTTGGGCTTGGTTGAGCTTCTTTTCTGTTGTATTCATGTAATGATATTTTGCATGATTAAGGTAAGCAAAATTAGCTTTATCTTTTTGGCGGTAAGCGGCTTCTTGGCGCATTCTTAAAACTCAGTTTCATTCCTCCCCCCACATCTGCACCTGCCTCGCGCGAATTCCCGCCAGAGAGCATACCTAGTTGCATCCTTCCTTCTGCGCTACGTTGCTTAGCTTCGAATAGCCTTTGATGCAGTTCTCGGGTGTAGGGCAAAATATAAGCACGCGGAGCGCCATCATCGCCGGGTCTAATCCATAAATGAATATTGCCTTTTATTTGCTTAGATTGGTTTGGCTCAACCACATCAGCACTAATTAATTCAAATTGTGTCGGCAACGTTTGATCAGAAGGCCAGCCTTTACTTTGTTGCAACCCCATCCAGTGAAAGAAATAGATTAGTGGTAAAATGAGGCTAATCACTATTTTCGATTTTGTGCCAAAACCTTTGTAAAAGCCCACCCACACGATAAACATGACCAATACCGCGTAACTAATACCAATTAACAATAGATAGTTATTCATTTTTGAGGTGTACCCCACATCGCATCAGGTAGCAGCTCAGGAATACTATCAAGCGCATAAGGCGTTAAGGTTGCTGGAAGCTTACTTATTTTATGTACACTTCCATCGTCTTTAATCGTAAAACGTACAGCAGTGGTTTCTACGTCTTGATTTTTAAGGTTTACTGTTCCTTGGTATACCGTTTCATATT
The DNA here is from genome assembly GCA_964611045.1 of uncultured Cocleimonas sp. GTDB lineage: Bacteria > Pseudomonadota > Gammaproteobacteria > Thiotrichales > Thiotrichaceae > Cocleimonas. The sequence goes on from CAZSXI010000129.1 coordinate 2,343, forward strand.
TGGGGTTGATACGATCGATACGAATATCAACAGGCACAGGTTTTTTGGACTTTGCGGTGTAATAGTAAAGATTAATGATGTACTCGCCTACAAAGCGTTTGCGAATGGTGATAACTTCTTGATTGATGGGATGAACTTCTTTTTTACCATTAATCATCAATGTGTCGTTTAACTCACCACGATCGTCACGCTCCAAATTTAACCAGCCAGCCTCTTTTGCGAGGTACGATACTGTTCTCCCCGTTGGTCCGCGCATCCAAAGATCAATATCATCCGCAAGGTCTTGTGGCCACGTAGCAGTAATGACATATTCTGCCTGCTTATCCACCTTTGCCTTATCGGCAACTGGATTGATAAACAGTAAGGCTACCAAAAATAAAAAACTGAAACCCATGAGCGTATTGAAAAGCAGATCAATAAAAGGGTCTACTTTTGGCGTATTTCGGCTTTGTTTAAATAGGCTTGCCATTTATATTTTTGTGGTTGATTCTGTTGTAGGTTTTTTAATGCCCAGTTCAATAATTTGGCTAACAAGATTATCCGCGCAGCGATCTAGCCACTGGCACTGGAGGCTGACTAACATCGCCGACCCTAAACCCGAGAGCGTCGTATACAACGCAACCTGCATACCACTACCCATCGTTCCGAGTAACTGTTGCAGTGCTTGAATATCATTGTCTTTTAGTTGATAAACTGTGCCTAACATCAGCACAAAACCGATTACCGTACCAATCAAACCAAGGCGCATTAAAATATCAGAAAAAAACCAGCCAGAGGTGTGACCACGATGAACCCTCTCAACCAAGCGCGAGAGCAGTGATTCAGATTCACCCTTTGATTCTTCGCGTTGCCATTGCTGTAATCTCAAGTGATCATGCGCCCAACTTTTTGATTTTTTATTTGCGTTGCCAGCAAAAGCCGTCTGACGTGAAAGCTGCCATGCAGCAGAACCGAGATAAAGTGTGATAGCGCAAAAAAGCACTAAAATAATAGATGATAGATAGGTGATGTCTTCTTTGATTAACTTGCTAAACAGACCAAAGGTCCAAAGCAAATAAGCGCCAAAAGTTATAACGCCGACGATAAGTAGCCAGCCGTAAAATGGGGCATAAGATGAAGAGTCACTATTTTTTGACATTTAAAATACCGTGTTAAATGTACTTATACGAAAATTATCATATAAAGGTTTCAATACTTTTATATCTATAAAAAAGGCTGACACGGATGCCAGCCTTCATAAGAAAACTACTGTTTAAATTACTTAACAGTTGTTAAACCTAGAACTTGCCATGTTTGCATACCACCACGGAAGTACTTGATTTTGCTAGTAGGGTAACCAAATTTTCTTAAAGCTTCGATACTTGCAGGTGACTGACCACACCACATGCCGTTACAGAACATAACCAGTGTTTTAGCACCAGAGAAGTCAAATACAGATTTAGTGTTGTTCGCTGCGATTGCTTCATCAACATCAACGTCATCTTTGCCTGCTTTTAGCTTAACGCCAAACTGCTTAGTCATTACGTTGATGATACCTTCGGTTGTAGCACCTTTCTTAGGAGTAAGTTCTACCCAAGATACGTTTACAGCACTAGGGATAGTTCCTTTAGCAACCCAATCAGGTGTACGTGAATCAACAACTAGAATGCTTTTGTCGCCTGCGCTCATTTTCTTCGCGTAGTTGATTACTTCAACTTCACCGATAGTTTGAACACCGCCACCTAGACTCATTGGCTGGATACAAAATGGAGGACATGGGCGTGAAGTCTTAGCAAATGCTGGAATGACAACTGCTTTGTTATTTGCATTACGCTTGATTACAACGTCGTGACCTCTGTGCTTAACAGTAGCGCTTGCCATTGTTGGCGTGATACCTACTGGCTTTGCTTGAGCAGATGTTGTCGCTAGTCCTAAACCTGTCACAACTGTTAGTGCGGTTAATATTTTTACTAATTTCATGAAATTCTCCTCCTAGAGATTTTTCGGGGGTATTCTGAGCATTATTGCCCTTCGTTATTATAAAAACCAAAACAAATTATTTACTTTAGTTTTTTTAAATTTTTAATATTTGGGATTTTTAAACACCGGTAGATCGAGCTTTAATCACATTCTGGCTCTTCGTCTTCTTCTTCGGCTGCTTTTTCTTCGGCTGCTTTCTTTTTCTTCGCATCTGCATCCATAGTAGCATCCGCAGCTTTTGCGTGGCTTGCTGCGTAAGCGGGGGTTGTTAGTGCAGGCAACATGTAAACAAGCATTATTGCCATAAGAGTAATAATTTTCTTCATAAAGAATCCATATAGGGCTGTATAGTTTTGGGCTATATAAATATCATGTGTTCGCCTAACATTCAAGTTAAATTGATATTTATCAAATAGATTAGGCAAAGCTAATATTACTATATTTAGATAATGATCAATATGTTAGGCTAATTTTATTACTATAAAACTCACTTTTGAAGCCAAAAAGTAACAGGTCCATTGTTGGTTAGACTTACTTGCATATCTGCACCAAACTCACCTGTTTCGACACGTTTTACTTTTTTTTGGGCTTGTCCTATAAAATACTCATAAAAAAATTGGCCTTCCTTTGGAGGTGCCGCTGATGCAAAACTAGGACGTGTTCCTTTTTGAGTATTTGCAGGTAACGTAAACTGTGGAACAACGAGTAGTTCACCACCAATATCTAATAGTGACAGGTTCATCTTACCGTCTTCATCTGCAAAAATGCGATAGTTGATTACTTTGCGCAATAAATCATCTGCATTCTTTTCAGTATCAGCTTTTTCAACACCTAATAACAACAAAATGCCTGAATTAATACTGCCAATGTTTATATTATTGACCTCAACTTGGGCCTGGGTGACTCGTTGGATAAGCGCGATCATAATACACACCTTAATAAGTGTTTATTATGTCCACCCCCCCTGTTTTTACTCGATTTGTATAAAATATAGACCATTCCAAGC
>CAZSXI010000129.1:5407-6503 GCA_964611045.1 uncultured Cocleimonas sp.
ATGTCCACCCCCCCTGTTTTTACTCGATTTGTATAAAATATAGACCATTCCAAGCACCGCTTTTACTCCAGCTAACCCCTACTTCCAAGCTTTTTAAGCATCCCATCACTCGCTTCTATCAATGCGGCCGAGATTCCTGGTTCGCCCGCTGAATGCCCAGCACCTTGCACAACAAAAAAGTCTGCGTTATCCCATGCTTTATGCAAAGCATAAGCCTGCTCTAGCGGACAAATCATATCGTAGCGCCCATGAATGATATAACCCGGAATATCTTTTAGTATTGATGCATTTTTTAATAGTTCGTCTTCTTCAAAAAAACTATTATTAGAAAAATAATGCGCTTCAATACAGGCCACGCTCAATGCGGTATGTGGATCACTAAAATGCGCTAATACAGACGAGCTAGGCAACAATGTAGCCGTTCGTGCCTCCCACAATGACCAAGCTTTTGCCACTCGCATACGACCAATTTCATTACCACCTGTAAGTCGCTGATGATAAGCTTGCAGTAAGTTATCTCGTTCCTTTTCTGGAATAGGCTCAATAAAGTCTTGCCAATAATCAGGAAAAATACGGCTGGCGCCTTCTTGATAAAACCAATGAATCTCTTTAGGGGTACTTAAAAATATACCGCGCACAATCAAGCCAGATACACGCCTTGGATGCGCTTGCGCATAAGCAAGTGCAAGCGTTGAACCCCATGAGCCACCCGCTACAACCCATTGTTTCACCCCTAATTCTTCGCGGATTTTTTCTATATCTGCAATGAGATGCTGAGTGGTATTATTTTCTAACGAAGCATGAGGGGTTGAACGACCACAACCGCGTTGATCAAACAAGACAATACGATATTTTTCAGGGTCGAATAATTGACGATGATATGGCTCGCAGCCTGCACCAGGTCCTCCGTGTAAAAAAACAACAGGAACACCATCTTCACTACCACATTCTTCCACGTAAATTTCATGTACATCATCGACATTTAAACGGAAATGGCGGTTTTCGTGGATGGGAGGATACAGTTCGCTCATGATTAGAATCAGTGCAAAAGTAACATAATACCGATATGCTCAATAATCGCAAATCTAAGCAATAA
>CAZSXI010000130.1:0-6486 GCA_964611045.1 uncultured Cocleimonas sp.
AACCGCTGGCGTACAATAAAGACAATCAAGAAGATAAAGAACCGTTGTTTGATACGGTAGATACATTAATGGGAAGTTTACGTGCCTACGCAGACATGATGCCTCATATCCAAACCAACAAAGACAAGATGCGCGCCGCCGCTATGCAAGGCTTCTCCACCGCAACGGATCTTGCGGATTATTTGGTCGGTAAAGAGTTGCCGTTTCGTGATGCACATGAAGTTGTTGGCAGTGCCGTAGCGTATGGTGTTGAAACGAGTAAAGACTTGAGTGAAATGTCATTAGAAGAATTACAGAAGTTCTCTGATGTTATCGGTGATGACGTTTTCGATGTTTTAACGCTGGAAGGCTCGGTTGCTGCGCGTGATCATCTGGGTGGGACTGCACCTGCACAGGTTAGAGCGCGTATTAAAGAGGCTGAAAGTAATGGATAAAAGTACCGTTATTGCGGTGATATTATTACTTACCACTTTCGCAATTAGTTATCTTTGGTTGTTTGATTAATACTATTTAAGTATCTACATACTTGTATAAAATGAAAGAACACATAAAACTCATACTCATATCAATACCTTTAACATTTGGGCTATTGGAACTTCATGGTATCTTATTCTCCCAAGGGTGGGCGATGTTTATAATTTCAGAATTAGAAATACAAAACAAAAAACTTTTTCAAACTATATTCTTCCTTGAGTATATTGTAACTTCAATATTTGTTGCCATGCCTTATGCTTTAGTAATTACTTGGGCAGTTAAAATAAAAGCCAAGTTACTATCCTCATTATCTGTACTTTATTTTTTTAGTATTTATTCATTGGGTTTTTTAATTCAACGATTCAGTATTAATAACTCAATTGAAGGATTATTTAATATAATTATTTTTATTGTCTGCCTGGCTCTTTTATTAACAATATTTATAACAGCGCAGTTGAAGCAAAGAAATATATAGAAAGTGAACTATTTTTGGTTTTTTTCGCTTTCTCCCTAACCCGCCCTTTTTTTAAGTACTTTTTGTGTAAACCAATAAGCCCTGTATAATCACCCCAACTCAACGGAGTGCGTATTTTAATTTTTTAATAATACGCTGAGAGGATAAATCCAATCCGATGAACCTGATCTGGCTAATACCAGCGTAGGGATGTGAGTTGTAATTGCCATTATTGGTAGTTTCTCTATTACATCTCTCCACAATTATTCTTTTTGGAGAAAAAACCATGCTTTCATCATACTTTAAAAGCCCACCCCCCCTGTTTTTTACTCATTTCATTCGCCCTACGGGTAGTCGTCGCTATCGCTCCAACATTGTCTCGCTCTGCTCGGCTGCTGTTTTGTGTTTATTATTCACTCTAAATACCTCTGCAGAAGATAAAAAAACACTCACAATTTATACCTATGACTCATTTACTAGCAAATGGGGGCCTGGCCCAAAGGTTAAAGAAGCGTTTGAGAAAGAATGTAACTGTAATCTTAAATTTATTGCGCTTGAAGATGGTGTTTCGCTACTCAGCCGCCTTAAATTAGAAGGTAAACACACGAAAGCAGATATTGTTTTAGGGCTTGATACCAATTTAACGGCTGATGCGCGGGCGACAGGTCTATTTACACCACACGGTATGAAGGTGGAAAACTCATCACTGCCGAGTGAATGGAAAGATGACACATTCTTACCTTATGACTTTGGCTACTTTGCATTTGTTTACGATAAAACCAAATTAGCGAAGCCACCAAAAAGCTTAAAAGAATTGGTTGAAAGCAAAGATGCTCCAAAGATTTTAATTCAAGACCCACGCACCAGCACACCGGGTTTAGGTTTATTACTTTGGGTTAAAAAAGTGTATGGCGATAAAGCAGATGAAGCTTGGGAAAAACTATCACCGCGTATTGTAACCGTGAGTAAAGGCTGGAGCGAGGCTTACGGCTTGTTCTTAAAAGGTGAAGCACCCATGGTATTAAGCTACACCACCTCACCTGCTTATCACATTATCGCGGAAAAGAAGGATAACTTCGCTGCCGCTAAATTTGAAGAAGGGCACTATCAACAAATTGAAGTGGCTGGCATGGTTGCATCGAGCAAAAATCAAACATTAGCGAAGCAGTTTTTAAGCTTTATGCTGAGTGAAAAGTTTCAGAGCATTATTCCTGATAATAACTGGATGTTCCCAGCGTCTTTACCAGCAGATAAATTGCCAGAGGCGTTTAAGACTTTAATTGATCCATCTCCTGCGCTTTTATTTGATGAAAATGAAGTGGCTAAGAACCGTAAAGCTTGGGTCAAAGAGTGGTTGAATGCGCTTGCGAAGTAGTTTGTTTTTACCCCCTCTCTCTTTAGAATCAAGAATGGAGAGGGCTGGGGTGAGGGAAACAGTAGTTGCACATTGCACACTGTCTTTTCTTCGCACATTTTCCCCTCAGCCTAACCCTCTCCCCAAAGGAGAGGGAATTTTTAAAAGCACACCCCCCCTGTTTTTTAGTGAACTTGCCGTTTTATTTTTTAAAACGGACAATTCAATTATGTGGCGTTGTTCAGCCACGCCTGTTTTGTATTTATGAAACTCAAACTTGGCTACCTAGTTTTATTAATCCTCGTGGCATTCATCACCGTGCCACTCGCCAGTCTATTTTTCGCCAGCGATATTCTCGGTAGTCAATCCAGCGAAACTAATTCGCTAGCATTTTGGAACGATGCTTACCTACGCCGAGTAATCTTTTTCAGCATTTGGCAAGCAACACTGTCAACCGTGTTAAGCGTTGGCATCGGCTTATTCGTTGCGCGAGCTTTTGCACGCTACGGTGATTTTCCATTCCGTTCATTAGTTTTAGGTTTATTTGGTTTGCCTTTGGTTGTACCTGCGGTGGTAGCCGTACTCGGTATCGTGTCTGTTTACGGTTCACAAGGTTGGCTGCCTTTGGGAAGTGATCTTTATGGACTAACAGGAATCCTGCTTGCGCATTTGTTTTTTAATTTGCCGCTCGCTGTGCGTTTATTACTCCCAACATGGAATAACATACCTCAACAGCACTGGCGGATAAGCTCACAACTTGGCATGAATAATTGGCAACAATGGAAGCAGATAGAATGGCCAGCATTGCGCGAGAGTTTACCCAGCGTAAGTACTCTCGTTTTCATGTTGTGCTTGACCAGTTTTGCCGTGGTACTCACATTGGGTGGTGGGCCAAAAAGCACCACGCTTGAAGTGGCCATTTACCAATCTCTACGCTTTGATTTTGACCCTGAACAAGCGGTTGTTTTAGCATTGCTCCAACTAGCGCTCTCTATCTTGATTGCGATCATTGCATCGCGTTTTAGTCGCTTGCCAGATGTTGAGCCTAATCTCAACATTCATGCTTCAGTAATTCCTTCTACCAATAAAGTCTTCCCTTTTATTCTAATTATTTCTGCTGTTATTTTTGTAGCGACACCGCTGTTGTCGATGATTATTGATGCTGCTCGTGGACCCGTGTTTGAGGTTTTAAATGATGCAAGCTTATGGCGTGCAGCAGGTTTTAGTGTATTGATTGGTTTATGCGCGGCAACAATCGCTGTCACTCTGGGCTGGTTTTTGTTATCCGCTAGTGCAGAAAAAGCCTATACGGGCAATAAACGCATGGCTCAATTTTTAGAACTTTCTGGCTCAGTCGTTTATGTCGTGCCACCGTTAGTGATTGGCACAGGGCTTTTCATTTTGCTTAGTAAGCTCGTGAATGTATTTGAATGGGCTATTCTTATTGTTATTCTCATTAACGGTATTATGGGATTGCCGTTTGTAATCCGCACACTTGGCCCAGCGATGCGGCAAAACACGCAACGCTACCAACGCCTTTGTGAAAGTTTAGAGCTTTCTGGCTGGCAGCGTTTTAAACAAATTGATCTGCCTTTGTTGCGTAAGCCATTGGGATTATCTGCCGCATTAGTGACCGCATTAGCCATGGGAGATTTGGGCGTGATTGCATTATTTGGCTCGCCCGAAACGGCGACATTACCGCTATTGTTATACCAACGTTTAGGCGCGTATCAAATGCCACAAGCTGCCGTCATTGCTGTCTTTTTATTGGCAAGTTGCTTGTTGGCATTTTGGTTGATTGAACGCGGCATTGGTGGAAAAAATGACGGCGGAAAAGGAGATAGACCTAATCATGCTAGCGATTAAAGATTTAAAGTTTACTTATCGTGATACAAGCACAAATAAAAAATACGGCGATTTGGAAATGTGTTTTAATTTGGATGTTAAGGCGGGTGAGATTCTAAGCATCATTGGTTCAAGCGGTTCAGGAAAGACAACACTGCTCAATTTAATTGCGGGTTTTAATCAACCTAATACGGGTGAAATTTTAATCAACGGCAAAGATATTAGTAAACTTAATGTTGCCATGCGCCCTGTCACTACCGTTTTTCAAGCGCATAATTTATTTCCCCACTTGGACGTTTTCACCAATATTGCCCTTGGCATAAAGCCTTCATTAAAACTAAACAATGATGAAAAAGAACAGATCCAGCAAGCACTAGAAAATGTAGGCTTGAATGATTTATCAACGCGCTTACCTCGCCAACTTTCTGGCGGACAGCAACAGCGCGTTGCCTTAGCGCGTGCGCTAGTAAGAAAACAAGAAGTACTCTTGTTGGATGAACCACTTGCAGCGCTTGGCCCAGCCATGCGAGAAGAAATTATTTTGCTCATCAAAAATTTAGTCGCTGATAAAAAAATGGCTGCCCTGTTTGTGAGTCATCAACCCAACGATGCGCTGTTAGCATCCAAGCGTTGTGCATTTGTTCATCACGGTAAGGTGCTTGAAATAACCGATTGTGAGATGATGCTAAACGCACCTAGCCACCTAGAGATTAAGAATTATCTCGGCACACTTTAGCCATGCTTTATAAAAAAGATTGAAAGAGCTATAATGACCATTTCATGATTAAGGTATAAGGTATGAAAACACTAACAGCACGTGAAGCAAAAAATTCATTTGGTGAACTTTTAGATATGGCACAACGTGAACCCGTTATTGTTACTAAGAGAGGTAGGCCTGTTAGTGTCATGCTTTCAATCGAAGAGATGCAGGCGTTAACAAGTCACTCAACGGAGCTTAGCACTCAATTAGGAGAGGGAATAAAACAAGGACTAGCAGACTCCAAAGCTGGAAGAATAACGCCTGTAACGACAAAAGGCAGAAGCGATTTTGTAAAAAATATAGTCAAGAATTTAGTTCATAATAAATGAAGCAATACACCCTTCATTATACCGACCAAGCAATTATCAACTTAGTAGAAATTGGTGACTATATCGGGCTTGACAGCCCTGCTCGTGCTGATCTTTTTATTGATGATTTAACCCTCTTTATAGAAACTACCTTAACTCTCTTCCCTCATTCAATAGCACCAAAGTTTCCAGATTTTCCTAGTGTTCGGATGATGCCGTTCCATCGTTACAATGTTTACTATCAAGTATTTGAAGAGGCGTTATCTGTTGAAATATTGCATATTTTTAATAGTGCAAAAGTTTCACCCTTTGAAAAATAGAATAATTTATTCATTAGTAAATGATGCCTAAAACACTTATAAAAAAAATTCCGCAATTTTCAAATATCTCATTACATGACATAAAGCTTCAAAAATTAGCAGGCTTCACCAATGAAAATTATCTCGTTACAAATATCGTAAAGCCAAAACAAAAATACATTCTGCGAATACCCCGTGAACCTACCAATAAATTTATCAACCGCAACGATGAATCACACAACACCAAAATGGTTGAACAACTCGGTATTGCGCCTAGGAATTTGTGGAGGGAGGCTTCAGGAATTAGCCTGACAGAATATTTAGAAAATACTTTAGAGCCTAAAATAGATGACCCAAGGTCTTTAGAAAAAATAGCCAAAGTACTCGCCACATTGCATAACAGCAAAGCCGTTTTTAAAGGTGTGCTGGACAACCAAGAAATCGCAAAACGCCTTACACAATATTTTAAGATTTGCACAAAGGAGCAACAACAATCATTAAAAGTAGACTATCAAAAAGCTCTTTTATTATTGGGGTCATCACTTAGCGAACGCCAAGCAGTGCCTTCTCATATTGATCTTGTGCTAGAAAATATTTTGCAACAAGGTAATAAAACTTGGTTTATTGATTGGGAATATTCAGCCAAGGCATCGCCCTTTTGGGACATTGCAACCTTCTGTAATTCAGCACAATTTGATTCTGGTAAATCCGTAGATTTTTTGAAAAGGGTTTTAGATGATTATCAGCAGAGTGATATCGAATGCTTAATACGATACCGCTTCATAGCAAAAACCGTTAGCGATTGCTGGCAAGCCGCTTTTCAAAAATCACCCTAATAAAACCAATGCAAGTGCAATCGCCGCTGGCAAAGCTTGAATAAAAAGAATCTTCTTACCGATAGTAAATCCACCATAAAGCCCTGCGATAACAACACAACTTAGAGGCACTTGCAAAACGCCACATATCGACCGATATTTCTAGCTTAAATCACT